>CALMRR010000159.1 GCA_937871925.1 uncultured Petrotoga sp. | reverse complement strand
ACTTACCAACACCGCCTTTTCCACCTGAAATACATATAATCTTGGTTTCTTTGGCAGAGAAATCATTTCTCAATCTTTCAGCTTGATCCGCAAGCTTAGGAGTCATCGGAATACCTCCTCTGCTGCCTTCCTGGCAAAGTATTCTGGTTCTATTACATTAATATCGTCTGGTACTTTCTGTCCTGTGGTTATATAACTAATTGCAAGATCTGTTTTTTTAGCGACCGAAAAAATTTGACCGTAAAAAGATGTTTCATCAATTTTGGTAAAAATGAGCGAACTGGGTTTTACAATTCCAAAATTTTCCACAATATTTATCAAATCCTGCGTACGTGTATTTGCTGCCATAATAAGCACCCTTTCTTCGGGATTTGCTGTATCTATATATACTTTCAACTCTCCGAGATGAAGATCATTTTTATGACTGCGCCCCGCAGTGTCTATAAGCACGGCATCATAACCCACAAGAGTCTGAAGAGTACTCCGCAGGTCTCCGGGAGTATAACATATAAAAGCAGGCACTCCCATTATATCCGCATAAATCTTGAGCTGATCTGCTGCTGCTATTCTGTAAGTGTCAACCGTTACGATGGCTATCTTTTTCCCCTGTTTTTTAAGTATCGCCGATATCTTAGCCAACGTTGTCGTTTTTCCAACACCTGTCGGTCCAATAAGAATTATCTTATCTTTAAACTGCTGATTATCTTTTTTTATAATAGATGCCAAATACTTTGTAAAAGCTTCTCTAAGCTGAATATTAATCTTCCAGTCTTCCTTTATGTTTCCAGTTTGCTGAGATAAAAAATCATCAATTATTTCATCTGAAAAATCGCTTTTCAAAAGTGCCTTCCTAAAATCATTTATATATTCAGACTCACCGGATACTTTTTTATTAAGCTCGTTCAGCATTTTTTTTATCTCACTTACAGAATCGTTGCTTAATTGAGGAGTTTTTTCACTAGTGGAACCAGCAAATGTTTCCGGTATAACCTGATTCCTTGTATAGGTTTCGTATTTTATATTCTTTAAAGGCCGTTCAGCCTTAACATTCTGCTGTTCATAAAAATCCTTAGCTGAATTGTCCATGCTTTTAGAAAGCTCTCGCTGCTGTTTTATTAGTTCAATAAAATCCTTATTATACTCTCTTTCTGTATTCTGAACCTCATACTCCTGGCTACTGTTACGT
>CALMRR010000158.1 GCA_937871925.1 uncultured Petrotoga sp. | reverse complement strand
TGCGAGATTTCTGATTGAACCCTGTAATCCTCCAAGGAGCATTGCAATGAGCACTTCTCTTGACGGAAGGTCTCCCAGAGCCCTTACCTCATCAACGTTCATAATCCTGCCTTCAACATATCCGGCTTTTATTGATATTGGCGTCTTGGGATTATCCTTAATAAACTGATTGATGGTCTTTGCAGGTGCAACTGCATCGTTATATCCGAAAGCAACTGCAACCGTGCCCTGAAGATATTCATGAAGAGCTTCCATGCCCAATTCTGATGCCGCTCTTTTGAAAAGGGTATTTTTGTACACCTTATAGTCAACGCCGGCCTCTCTGAATCTTTTTCTCAAATCAGTCACATCTTCAACATTTATTCCCTTATAGTCCACCAATACAACTGCGTTGGACTTCTGAAGCTTTTCTTTCACTTCACTTACTTGCTTTTCCTTCTGTTCAAGGTTTTTTGACATTTTTACACCTCCTCATGGTAAAGCTTATTAAATCTCTCGTATGGATAAGGCCTTTTAAAATCAAAAGACCTCTCCGTAGACATAGAGAGGTCATAATATCTTTATGACAAACCTCGGCAGGAATTTACGGCCTGGGCCAACCTGCTGTCTACGGTATATATTCGTTTCAAACATGGACATTCTATCATTAACAGTACTTACTGTCAATATAGAGTCCTGCGGTGCAAAACACTAATCGGTTACGCGGGTAGGATTGATTTTTATAGCCGGTCCCATAGTGCTTGTAACTACAACGCTCTTAAGGTAAGTACCCTTTGCAGCTGCCGGCTTAGCCTTTATAACTGCTTCCATAAGAGTCTTGAAGTTATCAAGAAGCTTTTCAGTACCGAATGAGACTTTCCCAAAACCAACGTGGATTATTGATGTCTTGTCAACCCTGTACTCAACCTTACCGGCTTTGATTTCATTGATGGCTTTTTCAACATCAAAGGTGACCGTACCGGATTTCGGGTTTGGCATTAAGCCTTTAGGTCCAAGTATCTTACCAAGTCTTCCAACTACACCCATCATATCCGGAGTAGCAACTACCACGTCATAATCAAACCAGTTTTCACCCTGGATTTTTGCAACCAGTTCTTCAGCACCTACATAGTCAGCTCCTGCTGCCTCTGCTTCCTTGGCCTTGTCGCCTTTTGCGAATACCAAAACCTTAAGGGTTTTGCCTGTACCATGGGGAAGCACAACAACTCCTCTGACCTGCTGGTCTGCATGCCTTGGATCAACACCAAGCTTTACGTGAATCTCAACAGACTCATCAAATTTTGCCTTTGCTGTCTGTTGAACAAGCTCCATAGCTTCCTTCGGGTCATATAATTTGGTTCTATCAATCAGCTTTGCGCTTTCTTGATATTTCTTGCCTCTAAACATTACAAATTCCTCCTTGTGGTATTAGCGGAACATGTCCTCCCACTTGATATTAGTCTTCTACTGTTATACCCATACTTCTTGCTGTACCAGCAACCATACTCATTGCCGCCTCAATGCTTCCTGCATTCAAGTCCGGCATCTTCATCTCTGCGATTTCTCTGACCTTAGCTTTTGAAATCTTTCCTACCTTGGTCTTGTTCGGTATACCTGATCCGCTTTCGATACCGGCCGCTTTCTTTATAAGCACCGATGCCGGCGGAGTCTTGAGTATGAATGTAAATGATCTGTCCTGATATACAGTTATTACTACAGGAATAATAAGTCCTGCCTGTTTAGCTGTTCTTTCATTGAACTCTTTGCAGAATCCCATGATGTTGACACCATGCTGACCTAAAGCGGGGCCTATCGGTGGTGCCGGAGTTGCTTTACCTGCCGGAACCTGCAGCTTAACCAATGCTGAAACCTTCTTTGCCATTATTACACCTCCTCTCGGCAAATGTTGTATGTCTATCCGGGTCTATAGCCTTTCAATCTGGGTAAACTCCAGTTCTACCGGAGTCTCCCTCCCGAACATCGAAATCATAACCTTGACCTTATGCTTCTCGTTATTGATCTCCTGTATTATACCGACGAAATTTTCAAAAGGCCCGGAAATAACTCTTACATGGTCCTTAACCTTCGCATCCAACTTGATCGGAATCTTTTCAACGCCTAAAGTCTTTATTTCCGCATCGGTAAGAGGCACAGGCTTAGATCCAGGTCCTACAAATCCGGTAACCCCTCTTGTATTTCGGACAACATACCATGATTCATCCGTCATAATCATCTTGACCAGTACATATCCTGGAAATACTTTTTTCTGGGTGATTTTTTTCTTACCGCCTTTGATTTCGACCTGTTCTTCAACCGGCACTTTAACTTCGAAGATAACATCCTGCATGTTTCTGTTTTCTACTATCTTCAAAATATTAGCCATTACCTTGTTTTCGTAGCCCGAATAAGTGTGGACTACATACCATTTGCCTCTTTCTTCCATAGATGCGCAACCCTAAAGTATCTTTAGGGTTTTCCTCCTATCGATAATATGGTTATACAGAAGCCCTTCTATTTTATTAAAAGGTTAAGCACTTTTCCAAACGCAAAGTCTGTCACCCAAAGAACTACTCCTACCAGTATAATTGAAGTAATAACAACTTCGGTATGCTGTAAAAGTTCCTTCTTGTTGGGCCAGGTAACCTTTCTGACTTCTGCCTTTGTCTCTTTAAAAGACTTTGCTACATCAAATTTTTTTGTTGCACCAGCCATGCCATTCACATCCTTTACAGGCTATTTCGTTTCCTTATGCGAAGTATGCTTCCTGCAGAATCTGCAGTACTTGTTCATTTCCATTCTATCCGGGTTGTTCTTTTTGTTCTTCATGGAATCATAGTTCCTCTGTTTGCATTCGCTGCAAGCAAGTGTTATTTTAACTCTCATATCTACACCTCCCAACGACTTGGCACTACATACTGTATAATAAAAATACTAAAATGCCGCAAAAATACATAAAAATTGCATTTTGAGACTACTCAATAAAATCTATCATAATTTAACTTCAATGTCAATAATATTTTGTACCGCCCTCATGCGTACAAGCAGTATACATAAAGCATTGCCCTGCTTATAGTATTGCCTGTTTTAGACATGTTAATCGCAATAAGTCCAATCAGGCCTAAATTTGCATTTCAAAACCTGAAGTTTTCAGGCACTATGCTTTTTAAAGGACTAGGATCAAAAACCCTAGTCCTTTGATTAAATTTGCTCTCTAAAGCTGTTTCCTGAGGTCATGTGAATAAGCGCAGCCTATTCTATTACCGATGCAACAGCACCTGATCCTACTGTTCTTCCGCCTTCACGTATAGCAAACCTCAAGCCTTCTTCTATTGCTATAG
>CALMRR010000157.1 GCA_937871925.1 uncultured Petrotoga sp. | reverse complement strand
ATAGAGTATAAACAGGCTTTGGAAATGGCAAATATATACAGTGACATACTTTCAGGCATGATGGATGCTTTTGCCTCTGTGATATCCAATAATCTGAATGTTGTTATGAAGGTTCTTACAATACTTACATTGGTTATTCAGATACCGGCCATAATCACTGGTTTTTTTGGAATGAACGTCGAACTTCCTTTTTCTGACAATCCTTATGCTTTTATTTACATAATATCGGTATGTGTTGTCGTGTGTATCTTGGTATACTTTATCTTCAGAAACAAAAAGTGGATGTAATAAATATCCTGCTTTGGATTAAACCAAAGCAGGATATTATTTAATATTCTATAGCCATATATAAAAGAGCTTTAGAAAATTTACTGTCAAAATCGATTCCTAATTTAACATAACCCCCCAATGCTCCGGCTAAAACACCAGTCTTCATTAATACAGGATTTCCCAGAAGTATGATGTCTGGATTCATAAGAGTACCAAGAAACATCTTAAACTTACCCACAAGGAACTGAGCTTCAAAATAAGGACCTATAACCGGTCGGGCAGAAGTAAAAGAAAAACCGTACAATCCCAGAATTGAAAAACTGTCAAACAGTTCTGCTCGTATAAGCGGGAATTCTATACCGGCAGAAACATTATAATCGGTAAGGAACGATACTCCGATATGTGCCAGTGCATTATCAAGATTCGGAGATAGGGTGGTAATTTTCAGAAGTTCACCGGAAAATACTGCAGTAGAAAAAATTAGCAGGACTAAAAAAATAAAAACAGTCTTTTTCATAAACTCCTCCTTTTCAAATGAATATAGCTTATTATACCATATAAAGTACCTTTGTTAGGCGTGAAAATTCTTTCAAATATGGTTCAGCTGATTTCATAAACTTTTCTTTTCTATCGGATGAATAGGTTACATGATCGGCGGAATATTCCCAATCACTGTATAATACGGGAGAAAATTGAGTTTTACTTTTATACTCCCTGAAGTAGGTCTTGGGCATTCTGAAAAAACCGATATTGAGATCAAACAAAAAATCTATAGGTATTTCAGATAATATTTGATTAAAAAAACTGGTATAAATTTTTTCTGCATCATCAATCAGAAGTATAGGATCAAATGAAAGTCTTACTTTCCATCCGGCTTCAAGAGCTTGGTTAACGGCTTTTATCCTTTTTTGGAGAGGGGGACTTTTTTTTTCATAAGAACTTATAATAAGATCCGGAGAAAGAGTCCAACTCAGCAAAATGTTTCTAACAGGCCTGTATTCTTTTATTATGTTAATACATGAACTCTTGGTTCTGACTTCTATGTTGACATTGCTGTTTTCAACACAGAAACTGTGCCATCTTGCGAATATTCGGAAAATACTTTCCATTACAAGTAGATCCGACTCATAACTTATGGGGATAAAAATATCTTTCCCAAGCGCTTCATGAGCAACAGCGTCAAAAAAATCATCTGTATTTACAAAATAAACAATATTAGCCGACGTATACATTCCCCGAATGAAACAATAATCACAGTCGTAAAGACAGTTTATTATATTGGTAAGATAATAAAAGTCCATATTTTCATAACCGTGGCATAGGTCTGATCCTTTATAGAGAAAATCACCTTTTTTTACTGCCAGAATAAGATCTGGCGTTTTTTTCTGAAGATTAAAATTTTGATTATGCGAGTTAAAGACATTCCGATAATCAGATACTTCGATCAATTGAGAATTTTTAAAAAAATTTGTTATACGATATGTTTCATCATATTTAAATGCTTGATTTTCAACATAAATATGAGAAAACGGTTTCTTAAGATAGATATTCGATAAGCTTGTCAAACTCTTTCTTCCTTTCATCTTTGTTAGTTACTGGAATTATAATGTTTTGCATATCAGGTAAAGTTTTTTTCCCACAAACATACCGCTTCTTAAGAAGAAGCATAACCTTATCCTTCATAGATTTTGTAAGCTTCATTTTTTCAAATAGTTCTGAAAGTTTTCTCTCGTCTTCCTGTGAAAAATTGAATTCAAACGAAGTATTTTGAGAAAGAAGATCAGCACTTTCAGCGAAGTTCAAAATTGAATTAACGTTTTCGCTCATCACCGAAAGGATACTTTCTTCTTTTATTCCTTCAGGACTGAGATTATCCAAGGCTACCTTAAGAAAATAAATGTTGTTCAGGTACAAAAATCTTGAAGCTGCTATATAAACACCAGAGCTTTCCATATCCACGAACTCTTTTTTTTCCGGTGACGATAGGCTTACTGCTTTGGAGAAAGTGTGTAT
>CALMRR010000156.1 GCA_937871925.1 uncultured Petrotoga sp. | reverse complement strand
TATTCAAAATAATTTTCCATAGTTCACCTCTGTCAGTATTTAACGGCTCCTTCCACCATGCCTGAGATTATTTTTTTCTGAAAGATTAAAAATATTATAATGATCGGTATCCCCGCCACAGAGGATGCAGCCATAAGTTCCGGCCATGCGACCTGGTGCATTCTGTTGAAGGTTGCCAGTCCTACCTGGACAGTTCTCGTATTGTTTGAAGAAGTGAGGATAAGAGGCATATACAGGTCATTCCAACTTGCCACAAAGGTGTTTATAGCTAATACGGCAAGGGCAGGTGTTGAAAGGGGCATGATGATTTTTGTAAATATTTTAAAGTCGTTTGCTCCGTCAACGTATGCCGACTGATCCAGTTCAAAGGGTATCTGTTCGATATACTGCCGCATGAAAAATATACCGAAAGAAGTTACAACTCCCGGGGCTATAAGAGCGTAAAGAGTGTCAATCCAGCCAAGGAACTGCATAAGTTTGAATATGGGGATGATTTTTACCTGCAGAGGTATCATCATCGAGCTCAGAACAATGGCGAATAGTACTTCTTTTCCACGGAATTTTTTCCGTGCGAAAACGTAGGCGGCCATGGAACAGAAAATAAGATTTCCAAATACATGGCAGGCCGATACTATTGCAGAGTTGAGCATATATCTTGCGAAATCGTTCTGCTGAAGGACGTTTTTATAGTTCCACAGAGTAGGAAACTTGTATCTTAGAGTAACGTTATCGATTAAAATCTTTTCATTGTTTTCAAATTCAAACTTCAGTCCGACAAAGTTTAGATGTTCTTTATCCACAACAACATATTTGTCAGCATTTACGTGAACTATTGCGTTGTTCCATTTTCCGGAAACGTATGTTAGTTCTGCCGGCAAAAACTCCTGCATGCCCTGGACATCTTTAAAACCAAGGTAAAAGGTTTTGATCTTCTGGCTGGTATTTAGACTAAAAGTGAATTCTTTTATCTTATTAAGATCAACATCTCCTATATTAACCATTATTCCTGTGACACAGTCTTTTGTATCCAGTTGGAGAACCTTTCCTGAGTTGTTGTCTCCATCGACTGTATCAAACTTTTCTGATTCGATAGGAAAGATTTTTTTTGTAAGGAAGAAAGGCGGCAGTTCAAAATCAGACAGTTCAACCTCTTTGGTGATATTGAAAAGGTCTCCTTCCGGAACAATTGAAGTAATTACGGTCAGAGCAAGAGGTATGAGTGAGAGAATCAAAAGAACGGTAAGAATAAAAATATTAAGTTTGGCAATAAAGGTTTTTTTGGTTTTCACAGGTAATCACTCCTGAGGGCACGTTTTTGTATAAGAGTAATTGTCATGATTATTGCAAGCAGAATGTATGCTATTGCTGAACCGTAACCCATTTCATAGTTACGGAACGATACTCTGTAAAGGTAATGTACTATAGTTTCGGTAGAGTTTCTTGGACCTCCGTTGGTCATAGTGAAAACTTCGGTAAAGATCTGGAAGGATCTTATTGTATTGAGAGCAATGACAAAAAAAAGTGTTGGCCTTATCATGGGAATGGTTATTTTAAAGGCAATCTGTATAGGCTTTGCACCGTCAATTCTTGCAGCCTCATATACAGAGTATGGAATATTCTGCAGTCCTGCATATATCAGGATCATGTAATAGCCAAACGATGCCCAGACATCCATAATCATTATAGAGCCTAGGGCTGTATTCTGATTGGCCAGCCAGCTTCTTTCTTCAACTGCAAATCCGAAAAAGTGCAGTACAGTGTTAAAAAAACCTGTTCCGGAGTACATGTATATCCAAATCATTGATATGACAACCATAGAGATCATAGACGGCAAAAAGAAACCGGCTTTGAAAAGTCCGTTGAATTTGAGGTTAAGATGATTAAGCAAAATAGCTATGAGTATGGCAATAGCTATTGTAAAAGGCAATGTTCCTGCTACAAAGATGAGAGTATTCAGTACGCTTTTTATAAAAACCTCATCTTGGAATGCCCTTGCATAGTTTTCAAGGCCGATAAAGGTTGTCTGCGGATTTAATCCTGAGTATTTTGTAAAACTAACAAATAAAGAGTATAAAAGCGGGTAGAGCTCAAAAACAAAAAATGTGATTATCCAGGGTAAAAGAAATATAAGAACCGTAACTCTTTTTTTAGTTTTAGGCTTCATGGTAATCCTCCCAAAGAATATTCCCGGATAAACCGGGAATATTCGACAATAAAGTTATTTGTACCTGTCAAGAATCCCCTGTATTTTATCGTTGTACTTTTTCAGAGTTTTGTCTACAT
>CALMRR010000155.1 GCA_937871925.1 uncultured Petrotoga sp. | reverse complement strand
ATATCGGCTTCTCCCTTGCCTATTATAGGAGAAAAAACCTTTTTGCCGAATCTTACCTGAGTAGTTACAGATCCTCCTCTTTGAGCCATTCCGTGTACTTCTGACATTTTTACATCGTATCCGGCCTGTATCAATGCTGAGGAAAGTATTTTAGAAGTAAGAACTATACCTTGTCCTCCGACTCCCGCAAAAAGTATGCTTGTAGTTTCTGTCATAATCACTCACCAACCTTTGTTATAGCGCCGAAGCTGCAGACCTGAGAACATACAGAACAGCCTATGCACTGGTTTTCATCTATGGATGAGCCGGTCTCCTCATTGAAAGAGATGGCGGGACAGCCGATTTTCAAACACATCCTGCATTTCTTGCATTTGGAAGGATCAACAACGTATTTGGAAGGCTTTATATTGAAGCTCTGCTTTTCTTCCAGACGGAGCTTCTTCAATGCACAAGGATACTTTGCTATTATTACAGAAGGCTCTTCCAATGCGGAGTACTCGTCAAGAACTTCTCTGACCTGCTTCAACTGATTCGGATTGATTACTGAAACATGTTTTACACCAATTGCTTTTACAATCTGTTCTATATCAATTATATCCGTTTTATCGCCCATAAGGGTATAACCTGTTCCAGGATTTTCCTGATGTCCTGTCATGCCGGTTATTCTGTTGTCCAGAATAATCACGGTAACATTGCTCTTATTATAGACAATATCTATAAGGCTTGTAATTCCGGAATGGAAAAATGTAGAATCTCCGACAACTCCGAATATTTTTGTTTTTCTATCGGTTTTGGCGAAAGCTTTGGCAAAACCGTGGGCTGCGCTTATGCCTGCGCCCATGCATATAACTGTATCCATAGCGTTGAGAGGATCTGCCGAGCCCAGAGTGTAGCAGCCTATATCTCCGGTTATGACGGTATCCTTTCTCTTGCTGAGTTCAAAGAATATTCCCCTGTGAGGGCAGCCGGCACATAAGATCGGAGGTCTTGCCACAACTCTTTCAGGAGTGGGTTTGTTGTACTGCGGCTCCTCGTTGAGGAATGCTTTTCTTATTACCTGTGGAGAAAGCTCGCCGGTAAGCGGTATTTTTTCTTTTCCAATAACGTTTATCCCCATCGCCTTTATCTCGGTTTCAAGATATGGTTCAAGCTCTTCTATAACATATATGGTCTTGAATTTGGAACAAAAATCCGAAATAAGTTTTCTGGGAAGAGGGAAGGTAAAGCCCAGCTTGAGGTAAGATACAGTATCCCCAAAGACTTCTCTGGCATACTGGAATGAAATTCCGCTTGTTATTATACCAATATCACTGTTGTTTAATATAGTGGTGTTAAGATCACATGTCTGTGCATACTCTTCCAGTTTTTTCAGTTTTTCTTCGAGTTCAGCATGATGTACCCTGCATGCGGCGGGAGTGGCAACAAACTTGGGAATATTTCTTGAATAAGCCTTTACACCAACCTCTTTTCTTTCTCCAAGCTCAACTATCGACTTACTGTGACAAAGTCTGGTTGTCATTCTGAAAAGAACCGGAACATCAAATTTTTCGCTTATTTCAAAGGATTTTATCATGAAGTCTTTTGTTTCCTGACTATCGGAAGGTTCGATCAAGGGAAGTTTGGAATGTCTGGCATAGTATCTGTTATCCTGTTCATTCTGGGAAGAATGCATACCGGGGTCATCAGCGGTTACAATCACGCAGCCGCCGTTAACTCCCAAGTAACTGAAAGTAAACATCGGATCAGCGGCTACATTGAGGCCTACGTGTTTCATGGCCGCAATGGATCTTGCTCCTGCAATACTCGCTCCCACAACAACTTCAACTGCTACTTTTTCATTCGGAGCCCACTCTGAGTACACTTCCTTATAAGAGGCAAGGTTTTCGAGTATCTCTGTACTGGGAGTACCAGGATAGGCACTTGCCACCAGCACCCCTGCCTCGAATGCCCCTCTTGCAGCGGCTTCATTCCCTGAAAGTAATTCCTTCATAGGCAACACCCCTTTTCTTGAAGGCAAAAAATACCTGCCTGTTATTAGTGTTTAAAATCACAGTATAATTATACCCCATGTTACAAAGTTTTTATACTCTTCTTTATCGAATATATAAAGCTTTTTAAAGCTTATATAAGCATATTCCTTTGTAAGCACCTTTTTTTGAAAATAAGCAATATTAAAAGAGTCTGCTGAAAATTATCCTGGTGTATATTTTTTGTAAAGTTTTAGTGATATAATAAGAACATAAAGGAGGTGTATGACTATGAACAACTTTTATAACTTTGATAATTTGGGAAATATAACCAATAGTTTTAAAGATAAGGTAGGAATATTTGACAGATACGGCTACCTTTATGTAGCGGATAAAGTTCTTCCCTTTGCATGTATACAGCCTTATGGTGTCATAACCTCAATTAATGATGAAAACATTGTTATAGGCAGCATAGGCAAGAATGAGATAATTATGGATGAAGATAAAGATCCGTTTGGAGCCAGTGTGCACGATAAGATGAGTTATGAGTCTTTCGGTTTTGAAGCTGACGAGATTATCCCTATAACAGAAAAGTACAGGTGCATAACAATAGATATTTTATATCCTGATTTTATGGATTGCTATAATAAAGAAGCAAAAGAAAATAAAGATTCAGTCCATACAGATGCAGAAATTGTAGAAGAAACAGAAAAACAAGCAAAAGAAGAAATTTATGAGTATGACTTTTCAGATACACCGGATGAATTATTTTATGAGGAAAAGGTAAAGGCTCAAAACATAATTGAAAGTATAAACCCACTTGAGGAGTACAGATAAGGAGATAAGATGAAAAAAATTTTTTAACAGTTTTCATGATTTTTTCAGTAGCGTTACTATTGGCTCAGTCGGAGAGACTGTATGAGTATGTTCTGGATATTTGGAGCAAGAATAAGATAGAGTATCAAAAAACCTTCAGCATTTTCAGCAACGACTACTATGTTTTTTCACAAAATCTAGAGACTGGATTCAGTGCCGAGTATCTTTTGGAGGAGTCGTCAGGTGAGCTTCTTGTTTCTGTGAAATACACAGATTATTCAAAGATTCCGGCTGTATTGGAGGCGGATCTGTGCAGAAACGGTTTTAATGAAGATCTTTCAGAGCTAATAGTGTATGACGGTATATGCAACTCCATTGATGAACAAGATGTAAATGAGTCGCAAAGGTTTTTTGTCATGTCCGGTTCATCAGAGCCCTGTGATTTAAAAGACTCTGCATATAAAATCGGAAGCTTTGAGTATGAAGGAAAATGGTTTGTGGTTAAATCGAAAACGGATAAAAATAATAATCTTCATTTTATTGTATCTTTTAAAAAATAAAAGTTTAAACTGCCGAGAGCTCTTTCTCGGTTTTTTTTATGTAGATATAATATGAACAAACAGCAACTGTAATATAAATAACAGTGTATAGAAATTACTTATATTTAAAAGAAGTTAAGTAATATAGATTTATCTATTGTTTTTTCATAACAACGATTAATTTATAGCATTTAAAAGTCTGAGTAGAGTTATGAGAGATTTTAAACATTAATTGACTATACTTAATTTCTATTGTTAGGAGAACGTATAAAAATATAGTTAGTTATATTAACTACTAATTATAAAATTGAAGTGTTTTATATCAAAGAAAGCTTTTGGGGTATTAGGGATAGTGATGTCCCTAAAATTTATTGCAGGGGAGTGTATGGCATGAAAAAACTTCTTACAGTATTGTTGGTTCTTCTTTCATTTGCAGCTGCTGTAATAGCGTGTACAACCATAGCTGTTTCAGCCGGTGCATCGGTAGACGGATCTGTAAGCGTTACCCATTCAGCAGACAGCGGAGACTATGACTTCAGGATAATCTTTGTTCCTGCGATGGATCATGAAAATGGTGCCAAAAGAGCAATATATCCTTTCGGCGAAGCATATCCAAGATATGTTGGATCGGATCTCGGCCCTGGTTATGAAATGGCTGAATTTCCGAAAACCGAACCTTTAGGTTATATTGATCAGGTTGCCCATACATATGCCTATATAGACGGTATATACGGTATAATGAATGAGCACCAGCTGGCTATCGGCGAGTGTACTGCTTCAGCAAAGGTGTATGCACAGCCTAAGGTAGGAGAAAGAATCTTTGATATTGCAGCTCTTTCCAGGATTGCTATGGAAAGATGTAAAACAGCCAGAGAAGCCGTTAAGCTCATGGGAGAA
>CALMRR010000154.1 GCA_937871925.1 uncultured Petrotoga sp. | reverse complement strand
CATATGTAAATGCAAGAGAGTTTATGCAGAATAACCCGGTTCATGTTCCCCCAAAGCTTATCAATGCCGTCAACAAGCTCATGGAAAAACAAGGTTACGGTGTCCAGTACAAATATCCCCACAGCTACAACGGCTTTATAAAAGAAAGCTGCATGCCCCAGGGTCTGGAAAACAAGATTTTTTTCTCCCCAAAAGAAATTGGTTTTGAGAAAAAAATAAAAGAAAGGCTTGAATTACTTTGGGATGGACTAAAAAAGTACACTGACTCGAGAAAGGATACTAACTCTCCCTTATAGTTTCCTGAATAACTTCAAAGTCTTTTTCACCTGAGACTGTTATCTTAAGAGTCTTCTTGGCCAGCTGTACATCCAGCGTATCGCCGATTTTTATTTCATGTCCCGGCTTAAGAGCCATTCCATTTCGCATTACCTTTCCGGATTCACACATATCATGAGCTACTACCCTTCTTTTTACTATTCTTATATCAGCAAGATACTTGTCCAGTCTCATAAAAACCTCCTGAATAATATATGAGTGCTTTGAGCATAATAAAGATTTAATATGATTATGTAAAGTTTTTTTGAATTTACACCTTAATTTTTCCGTTCACAAGACTTGACATTTATTGTTCATATCTATTATAATCTATGAAAGATACGAAGTAAATTCGTTAGGTTAACGTATTATAAATTATCCTTTACATAATATCTTCGTAACACTTGACATTTAAAGTTCATATCTATTATAATATAAAAAGGATAAATAAAACCGCAGGGGTGAGAAATTTGAATGAACCAGTATTGAAGGTTAAAGACCTAAAAACATTCTTCAAAATACCCGAAGGTATCGTCAAAGCTGTTAACGGTGTGTCTTTTGACTTAAGCACTACTGAGGCTTTAGGGGTTGTTGGAGAAACAGGGTCAGGTAAAAGCGTAGCAATGAAATCGGTAATGGGCATGATCCGAAAACCCGGATACGTTGTTCCGTCCAGCCAGATCCTTTTCAGAACAAATGAGTTTAGCAAAGATGGTTCATACGAGTATGTTAACCTTGCTACTCTGGAATATGAAACCTTCACCAGAATCAGAGGAAAACATATAGGTATGGTTTTCCAAGATCCAATGGCTTCGCTTAATCCTATGTACACAGTTGCCGACCAGATGATAGAAACAATTGTGTTCCATCAGGGAGTCAAAATAGATGAGGCCAGAGATAAGGCAATCGAACTTTTAAATAAAGTTGGTATAGCTAACCCAAAAGAGAGGATTGATGATTATCCTTTCCAGTTTTCGGGAGGACAGAGGCAAAGAATTGTTATAGCAATAGGTCTTTCATGCAATCCTGAGATTCTTGTTGCCGATGAACCTACCACTGCTCTTGATGTTACCATACAGGCTCAGATTCTCGAACTCATGAAGGATCTGCAAAAAGAGTATAAAAGCGGCATGATTTACATAACCCACGATCTTTCTGTAATATCAGAAATTGCAGATAAGGTAATGGTCATGTACGGCGGTACCCAGATGGAAATCGCCGATGTTAATACCATTTTTGAAAATCCGATGAACCCTTACACCAACGCTCTGTTGTCATGTATTCCACGTCATGACATCAAGAAAGAAAAATTGGAACCAATACCGGGACAACCCCCGATAATGCTTAATCCTCCGGAAATATGTCCTTTCCTGCCAAGATGTCAAAGGGCAACGGAGAGATGCAGAAAAGAGTGGCCGGAACTTACCAGCATATCTGAAAATCATATGGTGAGATGCTTTAACCCGCAGGTAAACAAAGTAAGCATAAGCGGTGCCAAAGCAGGCGGAACGGAGGGGGGTAAATAATGCTTTTAAGAGTTGATAATCTTAAGAAGTACTTTCCATTAAAACACGGATTCATAGTTGAAAAGACTGTAGGTTACCTTAAGGCTGTAGATGGTGTGTCATTTTCTCTTGACAGAAACCAGACATTCGGACTTGTTGGTGAATCAGGTTGCGGAAAAACCACCATAGGCAAAACCATACTCAGAATATACGATCCATCTGCCGGAAGAGTCTTTTTGAATGACGAAGATACATCCTTCTACTTCATGCCTAAGGCACAGGCAGTAAAGTTCCTGAAGAATGAGTATGTAGCAAGAGCCAAAGCCAACCTTGAAACCTATAAAAGTGTTGAAAATGCTTTAGACAACGTGCAGGACTATGAAAAGAAGTACTTTAAGTTTTTTTATGAAAAAGGTGAAAATGCTTTTTACGATCATATGCTTTCAGGAATAAGAGAAAAAAGAATGAGCTTCAGACGTGCAGTCCAGATAGTCTTCCAGGATCCGACTTCATCATTGAACCCAAGAATGACCGTTGGACAGATGCTGAGTGAACCTCTCATGTTCCATAATATAGTAAGAAACAGACAGGAGGCCAGCGATCTTGTCCAGGAAATTCTGCACAAGGTAGGTCTTAAAGGCTATCATGCCGACAGATATCCGCACCAGTTCTCTGGCGGACAGAGACAGAGAGTAGCAGTAGCAAGAGCAATAATTCTAAAACCTCAGCTGATTATACTTGACGAACCGACCTCGGCTCTTGATGTTTCGGTTCAGGCACAGATAATACAACTCCTGAAAGATCTGCAGAAAGAAATGAATGCCGGTTTCCTTTTTATATCTCATAACCTGGGTGTTGTACGATATATCTCTGATAAAGTTGGGATAATGTACTTAGGACGAATGGTTGAACAGGCAGCCTCAGACGATATATTCGACAGAACCATGCACCCTTATTCAGAAGCTCTTTTGAACTCTGCTCCAGTTCCTGATCCTAAGAAAAAGAGGGACAGAAAGCAGTTTATAATAAAAGGACAGGTTCCTAGTCCCATCAACAGACCGCAGGGATGTTTCTTCAATCCAAGATGTAAGTACGTTATGCCGGAATGCAAAAGTGAGTATCCTGGTTTTTACGACATTGGAATGCAGCATAACGTAGCCTGCTACAAGTACAAAGAAAAAAAGTTTAAATAGATAAACAGCGGATAATTAACTATAACTCAGAGGGGAGGGCATAGTATGAAGAAGCTGTTAGTAGTTTTATTGGTATTAGTAAGTGCAGTAGCATTGATAGCTGAACCAGAGTGGCTGATTGAAGATGTTGCCGGAGGTAAGAAAGGTGGAGTGCTTTACCTTTCAGCACTGTCTGATCCAAAGACACTTAACACCGCATGGGCACAGGAAACTTCGTCAACAGATATGATCACATGGTTCCTTGACACTCTGCTTTATTCAAGCAACACAGGTATTGCTGACCAGCCGGGTATGGCCAAGAAGTTCTGGAAAGAGGAGACCACAAACGGAATATCTTATTTCTTCCAGCTTAGAGGAGGACTTAAGTGGAGTGATGGTCATGATCTTACGATTGATGATGTCATATTTACTTTTGATAAGATATGGTTCAATCCGAATATGACCGCTAACGGAAACGGAGCTTACCTTGACAGCCAGGAAAGGCTTCCTAAGATTGAAAAGGTAGGAACAGACACTGTAAAATTCACCTACGAAGAAAAGTTCAGACAGGGTTATCTTATGTTTGGAAGAGCCGAGATATATCCCAAACATATCTTTGAAAAAATTGTTGAAGATCCTTCAAAGTTTAGCCAGACATGGACAGTAGAACAGATAGACAAAGTAATTGCATCCGGTCCTTTTATGATAAAAGAGTATAAACCCGGCGTAAGAATAGTGTTTGAAAGAAACCCGTACTTTTACATAAAGTCAAAAGACGGTGTGCAGCTTCCGTATCTTGATCAAATAATATATCTTATTGTTCCTGATCAGAACACGACAAGACTTAAGTTCGAAGCAGGAGATATAGACCTTTTGGCTCCTACAGCGACAGAGTTCCCATCACTCAAAGCTCAGGCAACAGCAAAGAAATGGATTACCAAAGTCGGTGGACCGGCTCTTGGAGCACAGTTTATAGCATTCAACTTCAACACCGAAGATCCTCTAAAGAGAGAAGTATTCAGAGATCCTAATTTCAGAGTAGCTCTCTCCTACGCTTTTGACAAACAGTCCATAATCGATAATCTTTACAACGGATTGGGCGAGGCTCTTTACGGACCAGTTACACGATCTTCTGGTTTCTATAACAAAGAAGTTGAAAAGCTTGGCTTCAGATATTCTTTGGTAACAGCCAAAAAAATTCTTAAAGAAGCCGGATATACAGAGAATAAAGAAGGAAAGCTTCTTGACAAAAAGGGAAATCCTATAAAGTTTGAGCTTTCAACCAATGCCGGAAACGTTGTAAGAGAAGAAATTTCAAGCATATTTGTTGATTCGTGTGCAAAAATAGGAATTGATGTAACTTACAGACCTATTAACTTTAATACTCTGATCAACAACATGAATGCCGGAAATTATGATTCTATAGTTCTTGGTCTTACTGGCGGAGTAGATCCGGGTAACGGCTGGAACGTATGGAGACTAGACGGCGGACTCCACTTCTGGAACTACTCACCTGAAGCAGGCGATCAGTTTGCATGGGCAAAAGACAGAGATTACAAGGTATCAGATTATGAAAAGAGAATTGACGAAATATATAAACTGCAGGCCGTAACAGTAGACGATGCGAAGCTTAGAGCTCTCTTTGACGAATTCCAGATCCTTGTTGCAAAGAATCAGGTAGTAATATACACTATAGCTCAGAACTACCTTGCAGTATACAAAAATACAGTACACTTATTCAATGAAAATCCGTCGCCTGCAGCAGGTATGCTCTGGAAACCATGGGCAATTTGGAAAGAATAAGCAAATAGAATAAAAGGGGCGGGAGTTACCCACTCCCTCCCTTTATTTTTAAGGAGGGGAAGATATTGCTAAAGTACATTATCAGGAGGATACTTCTTTCTATTCCTGTACTTCTTGGAGTATCTGTTTTAGCTTTCATGATCATATCTCTTGCACCCGGAGACTTTTTGGATGTGTACAGGCTTAATCCTGCCATATCAAAAGCTCAGCTTGCGAACCTTGAAAAGCAGTTCGGTTTGGATAAGGATCCTTTTACTCAGTACTTCTTGTGGCTTGGAAATGTTCTGAAGGGAAACTGGGGATACTCTTTTTCTTACAAAGTTCCAGTATGGAACATCCTTGGATCCAGACTTGAAGCAACGTTGCTGCTTAGTGTCACTACCTTTATTTTTACCTGGGGGATAGGAATCCCGCTGGGTATATATTCGGCTTTACACCAGTACACTCTAAGTGATCAGCTTTTGTCTGTATTTGGATTTATAGGAATATCGGTACCGTCGTTTTTCTTTTCGCTGCTATGGCTTTTTATGTCGGCAAAAACCGGTGTATTCCCGGTTGGCGGTATGATAAGAAACAGTTTTGACCAACTGCCATGGTTTATGAAGATTCTTGACTACTTCCATCATGTAATAGGACCGGTTGTAACCCTTGGACTGGGAAGCCTTGCCGGTACTATGCGTATAATGAGGGGCCAGTTGCTTGATGAACTGAATAAAGATTATGTTGAGTTTGCCAGAGCAAAAGGCATGCCCGAAAAAACAGTTATTTTCAAACATGCTCTCAGAAATGCTATCAATCCTATAGTTACAGCATTAGGATTCAGCATATCAGGTCTTTTGGGAGGAGCAGTATTTACTGAAACGGTTTTTGGGTGGCCTGGAATGGGAAGACTTGTAATTGAAGCTCTTAACCAGCAGGATTTATTCCTGATAATGGCTGTACTCCTTTTGAGTGCTCTATTGCTTGTTATAGGAAACCTTTTTGCAGATATCTTGCTTGCGGCCGTTGATCCGCGTGTAAGATTAAGACTTTCATAAGGATACGGAGGTAATCAGGATGTCAGAAGAAGTTAAAAAGAATGTTCCTGTCAACGGTAAGAATCCTGTTGACAATAATGACGGAGATATTTTTGAAAAAGAATTTTTGACTGCCACACAACTGGCATGGAGAACTCTGAGGCGTCATAAGCTCGGAATGGTGGCAATGGTAATACTTATAATTTTTTACTTTTTTGCTATATTTGCCGACTTTTTTTCACCCATGAATCCATACAATAACCATATACAGTATAGATTTGCCCAACCTCAGAAGATAAGAACCAAAGATTTTGTTACCAATGAAAGATCCGGTCAGTATGTACTCTTATATGACAGCGTTAGGGATCTATACACTAAACAGAAGTCTTTTGTGGAAGCTACACACTATGAAGCTGTAAAAGCCTATGACATTAATACAGAAAAAGAAGAGCTTTTTGAGCTTGGAAAGTTTAACGAGACTTACGGTGCAACAGTAACGGAGATAGTGTCAAACTTTACCGTTACATATAAAGCTAAGCTTAAAAACGGATCGTATGTCGAACTCGGTACCGAAACAGAAACAGAAAAGCCTTTAATTCCCGTATCATACGTTACCGGAGATAATACAACAGGACAGTATGAGAAAGACGGCAATCTTTTAAAACCTTCTTTTTCCAAGTTTCTTACGGGAAACACCATATATACAGGTTCAGATTCAAGAACAGGAGCTATTGAAGAACTTTTGGAAGAGTACGGTTCTGAAGTTGCCATTGAAGATGTACAAACCATAGATACTTTTTACACATTCGACAGTATGTATATCAGAACAGAGAATTTTGACGAAGTTGAAGTTACTCCCGCTGACCTTAGGGGGGTAAGCTTTAAGAAGTACTATATAAAATATTTTGTCAAATCTTGGGATTATAAGCTGTTAGGTTTTATACCTACTAATATTCATTTTATGGGAACAGAAAAACCGGTTATCGAATCCATAGCAGACTACCTTTCAAATGACGGTATACTTTATATATGGGGTTCCGATAAATTTGGAAGAGACATGTTCTCAAGAATACTCTACGGTTCAAGAATATCGTTATCCATAGGATTGGTTGCCATCCTTATAACCTTTACGATCGGTCTTTTCCTTGGAGGTTTTGCGGGTTACTACGGTGGCTGGACCGATGAAATACTTATGAGAATAACTGAAATATTGATGTCCATACCGAGCTTCTACCTTATAATATCTTTGAGCTCGATCTTGCCCAGTGCTCTTGATCCGACAATAAGATACCTTTTCATAATAATAATACTTTCTTTTATAGGTTGGCCGGGGATGACAAGGGTAATACGAGGAATGACACTTGGAATAAAACAGACAGAATTTATAGAAGCTGCTGTCGCTTTAGGTTATCCTCCAAGGCGTATAATCTGGAAACATCTTATTCCCAATACAACTACCTATATAATTGTAAACGCTACACTTTCAATTCCAAGCTATATTCTTGGTGAAGCAGGACTAAGCTTCTTGGGAGTGGGTATAACTGAACCGGGTGCCTCATGGGGGCTTATGCTTTCTCAGGCACAAAGCATTGAAGCGCTTACCAACTATCCGTGGCTGCTTCTTCCCGGACTGTTCATCTTTCTGACAGTTATGTCGTTTAACCTCTTTGGTGATGCACTTAGAGATGCACTTGATCCAAGAGCTTTAGGAAAATAAATTAAAAAAATTTTTAATTGATGATTTTACAAGTCTTGAGCTATCGGTTAGGTACCGATAGCTTTTTTATTTAAAAGTACTTAAGTCAAAATCAATAAAAATAAAAAACCCGGAAATCTATCGTAGATTTCCGGGTTTTATTTATTTTTTATATCCGATTATATTTCTGAGCAGTTCAGAACGATATTTTTTATCTTCAGCCTTTTCAATACCTTTTGGAGAGTAACCGTCTATCACTCCCATTATACCCCTTCCTATATCGCTCTGAGCAACAATGACCTGCAAAGGATTGGCAGTTGCGGCATAAATTGAAACAACCTCCTGGATGTTTTTTAACTGATTAAGAATACTTATAGGATAAAGATTGCGTATATAAAGAACAAAAATATGTCCTGCTCCGATATCCCCGGCGGCCTTTACTGCAGCTTGGACAAGTTCATCGTCATTTCCTTCCGTTCTTATCAGACATGGACCGGAAGCCTCATTAAAAGCAAGTCCAAACTTTACGGTTGGCGATGAAGTCATCAAAAGTTCAAAAATATCTTCAGCAGTCTTTATAAAATGTGACTGCCCTATAATCACATTACTTTGAGGAAGAATACTTACATCAACCGTTTCAAAGGATAAACTCATGTTTTTACCTCCCGTATTATTGAATATCGTATAGATTATATCTAGATTATACCTTTTTTTTGTGTATTGAAATTTAAAATTTCAGCAAACAACAGTTAATATTTATGGTATAAACTATATATTGAAAATAAGGTATACAAAAGTATAATACATAAGGAGGATTTTATGAAAAGTCTAAATTTTCATGGATTAAAAAAACTAAAAAAATTTGAAAAGCATTACGAAATATCTTCAAATAAGGATTTTGAAGAAATCTTCGAAGAAGAACCGGAGCTTGCATCGAGAGTAAGAACACTTTATCAAAATATCGCCGGTAATAAAATTAAAAAAATGGAAATAGACTTCAAACGTAACGGAAGCAGTGCCGAGTTGATAATCAAGCTCCCTGTATCTATGGTTTAGTAAGCCGAAACGGTCCTTATAAGGACCGTTTTTATTATCTAAACTATAACCATACATCTGGCTGTGATATAATTTTTATTACTGCATGCCATAAGGGGGGGGTAAAATGAAAAAGGTAATATTTTTGGGGTTCCTTTTACTTATAATGGGAAGATGTTTTTCTTATGAAATAACTTTTATCTATACCTTGCCGGCAAGCTCTGTTCAGGTTGCTATAGAGGATCTGTCCGGCGGAACCTTCGATATGCAAAGGATTGGCGAGTCCTTCTGGAAGTACGATATCGATCTGCAGCAGGGTAAATACTATTATCGATACATCGTCGATGGAAAAGAGACCTATGATCCAGGCAACAATGATTATGAGATTGTACATGATAGACTTTTAAACTATAAGTACGTAGGAGAAGATGAAACCGGCATGCCCAAAATAAAGTATAAGCACTCTATGCAAAGAATGTTTATCAATCCTATAAGGTATGGAGAGATATATCTGTGCATAGGAGTTGAAAAGGCAAACAACCAGAAGATAAGTATTATAGTAAATGGCGACATCCTTTCAAGCGAAAGCTTTATTGTTGATGATACTCAATACCAGAGATTTCACGTGAAAAGCAACGCCAAAATATTGAAGTATCTTTTTATCTGCGAAAAGGATAAAACGGTATATACTATTGGATCTTCAAAAGACTCTTCCAAGATGTTCGAGTTCGATTTTGACAATCCAAAGATAAGCTATTTTGATCCTCCGCAATGGGCAAAGGGAAGTATATACTATCAGATCTTCCCTGACAGATTTTTTAACGGAGATACCGAAAATGACCCGTCGACAGTACGGCCATGGTATGAAGAGTACACTTCCCAGAGTCTTTCTTCGCATTTCTATGGCGGAGATCTGGCAGGTATAATTCAAAAAATTGATTATCTGAAAGAGCTTTCTGTAGGCTGCATATATATGAATCCTATATTTGAAGCCCCATCAACCCATAAGTACAATACAACGGATTATATGAAAGTAGATCCTTCCTTTGGCAATGAGAAAACCTTGATCGATCTGCTCCAAAAGGCTCATTCACAGGAGATAAAAATAGTACTTGATGGGGTTTTCAACCATACTGGCGATACTTTTTTTGCCATGAAGGAAAACTTTCTCAAACAGCAAAACTCACAGTATCTTGACTGGTATAATATACTAAGCTTTCCAATAACCAAAAGCAGCAAAAGCTATAAATGCTGGTGGGACTATCCTGATCTTCCTCAGCTTAACCTTTACAACCCAAAAGTAAGAGCATATATCGCACAGGTGGTTTCAAAATGGTCGGGAGCCGGAGTGGATGGATGGAGGCTTGATGCTGTTGACCAGATACCTAACTGGTTTTGGAAGGAATTTTTTATGCCCTTGGCGAAAGGTATAAACAAAGAACTTTTTATAGTCGGCGAGTACTGGAAAGATTCTTCTATATACTTTGAAGAGCCTTCTTTCGACTCAGTCATGAATTATATCTTCCGCGATGCAACTGTAGCTTACGCAAAAGGCGGATCATCACAAAATTTTATTAATTCAGTAAATGCCTATCTCAACAAATACCCTCCTCAGGTACTTCACTCACTTTGGAATATTCTTGGATCACACGATACGGAAAGAATATTCACAGATCTTGGCGAGGATCTTGAAAAGCTCAGAATAGCCGTTGCAATTCAAATGACTTTCATAGGAAGTCCTATAATATACTACGGAGATGAAATCG
>CALMRR010000153.1 GCA_937871925.1 uncultured Petrotoga sp. | reverse complement strand
GCATAGGCGATTGGATAGAGATGCCTAAGTATGATGCAGATGGTGAAATTGTAGATATTTCACTGAATACGGTAAAGGTGCAGAACTGGGATAAAACGATAACGACTATTCCTCCGTATGCACTGATATCGGATTCATTTAAAAACTGGAGGGGCATGCAGGATTCGGGCGGCAGAAGAATAAAACGGTCCATCTTTATCGATATGAACAGTATTAAGTTTTGTGATGAGCAGATGATAAAAAAATTTTCTGAAATAAGATATATATCTGAATACATAACCTCAAAGGTCAAAGAGATTGAGGAATATAATAGGCTTATGGGAGCAGACGACAGTAATCCTGTGAATTCAAGACGGTTGACCAATGTAGGTACGTTCAGGATCTATATACTTGAGTATTTGAAAAGAAATCCGCGCCTTAGGAAAGATATGACGCTCATGGTAAGGCAGCTTGCCAATAACGAAAGAGGTCTTCCGCTTGAAATATATGCCTTTACAAATACAATAATATGGGTGGAGTATGAAGCCATACAATCTGATATTTTTGATCATATACTTGCTGTACTGCCGATATTTGAGCTTAAATTGTTTCAGAACCCTACTGGCAATGAATTTAAAATTATTCATTAAAAACAAAAAACGGACCTTCGGATCCGTTTTATTTTAAATCAGGTCGTAGCATGCAGGCTCTATGGAGATATACAAAATTACTATCCGGAGATTCACACAGCAAGCTTACGCGTATAATACCATTGATGGAGCCTTCAAAGTGAGCTTCTTTAAGACACATCAGTGAAACATGGTCAAGTCCGAAGGCTTTGCGTGCAATAGATGCCGGGTTTATAAGGTTAATATCTTCTGTGACTGAAAAGGTTATGCTTATTATCCGTTCTACTTTATTCCGCCGGAAAAGTTCTTCCATCAGTTCCTTTGTGCGTTCAGATATCTCTTGTATAGAAAAATTTTCAACCGAAGTAGCTCCGCGTATATCAACAATCACCTTTTCCACCTGAGAGTAAAATTTTTTCTTTTATAAAGGTTAGGCAAGCTTTCATGCTTCCTTCAGAAACAGATTTCCATTTTGCATTAGAATAAGGTCTTTCCAGAGAACAATGATCAAGGGAACCGTCATAGATGCTTATCCTTGCATTTATTTCCTGCGAAAATGTCAGATAGACTCTTCCTGCCCTTATGGAAATATCTGTTATATTCTCTTCAAGCTTTAGTTCTGTACACAATTGCTTAAGCTTGGTAAGCACATCTTTTTTTGCATATGCGTCAAGCTTGAAAGTCGGAGTTGTCCTTACTGATTTTTCCATTTTCTTACCCCCAATAAAAAATGATCATACCGATTATACATCAAATTTATTAAATCCGCACTTCTTAAACTTTTATGATAAAATCTTTTTTTATAACAAAGAAGGAATAATTAAAATTATGTTATAATATAATTATTATTATCAACAGGGGGGAGAAGTATATTAAAAACATTCTTAAAACAGAATGATTTATCAATAATGAAAATTCTTTTTTTTCTGATAACATTATGGCTTGTTTCTGTACCTTTATATGCAGATAAGAGTGATTCATATGGTAAAGATCTTTATAGTATAAAGCTTCAGCTCAAATGGTACCATCAATTTCAGTTTGCTGGGTATTATGCAGCTTTAGAAAAGGGTTTTTATGAACAGGCAGGGCTAGATGTAAGTATTATTGAAGGAGGACCGGATATCTTTCCGGTGGCGGCGGTATATAACAAAGAGGCACAATACGGTGTATGCGGATCTGAACTTCTTTTGCACAGGCTAAGAGGATATCCTCTTGTACTGCTTGCAAACATTTTCCAACATTCTCCATTGGTTCTTATGGTCATGGGCAACTCTGATATTTATTCTCCTATAGATCTGATTGATAAAAGAATTCTGCTTCACGAGGACGGAAGTGATGCTGAAATAGGAGCAATGCTCATGTCGGAAGGAGTAAATCCTCAAAGCTACGGATACTATGACGGCAGTGCTGATACAGATATGCTGCTTGAAGGAAAGATTGATGCGCTGGCCGTATATATTACAAACGAGCCGTATATTTTAAAGAGCATGGGTACTGATATAAGAGTTATAAATCCGCTAAAGTACGGTATTGATTTTTACGGTGACTGCCTTTTTACAACCGAAGATGAGATAAATAACTATCCTCTCCGTGTACGGGCATTCCGTCAGGCGAGCATAAAAGGCTGGGAGTATGCTCTTAATAATATAGATGAAATAGCCTTGCTTATAAAAGAGAAGTACCGCAGCGATGCGGATATTGATATGCTCAGATATGAAGGCAGTACTATACGGGACAGTTTTATAATGAATAAAGAAGTAGAGCTTGGCCATACCAATCAGGGACGTTGGGAGGAGATAGGAAAAACTTACCGCCGGCTTGGCATGACAGCTTCGTCTTCTCGGATGGAGGGTTTTTTTGCATGGGAGTATGAGAATAATGAGTCTCCCGAAAAGTTACCGTCCAAGCTGCTGCCTTATATGGGAATTGGCATTCTGAGCTTATTGGCAGGAGGTACGTTGTTTTTTCATATAAAGCTGAAAGTGTACACAAAAAATAAGATTCATAGCCTACAAAAATTTTTCAGTCTACCTTCGTACATGCTGCTTGTAATGGATTATAGCGGAAAAATAAAAGAATGTAATCAGGCCTGGGTACTTTGGATGAAAAGGTATTTCGGAAGTGAACATCCCGAAAATATTAGACAGGTGCTTACTGGTGAAGATGTCGGAAAAATTGAAAAGTTTTGTCAGACGAACGATCCTTTGCAAAGTTCAATATCTCTTGAGGTCTGTTTTAAAACTGCAGAAAGCAGCGGCTGGATAGCTCTGGACTTCTACTTGGCTTTTGATGAAAAATTACTTTATGCAATCGCACGAGATATCACAGAGGAAAAAGCACGGAATGGAAGAATGAACGAAAGCGTAGAAAAAGCCCTGGAGAACGCAAGGAAAAAGACAGATTTCATAGCCAGCATGAGTCATGAGATAAGAACGCCAATGAATGCAATGGTTTCTATAACCCAGATGCTCATTGAATCAGGTTTAAACATTGAACAGAAGGACATAGCGGAAATTCTTATAGTTTCTCAGCATAATCTTTTGCAGATAATCAACGAGATAATAGATTTTTCAAAACTTGAGGCAGGCAGAGATGAAGTAATTCTAGACAGTTTCAGCATAAAAGAGCAGGCTAAAAGCATATATCAGCTTTTTGAGGTTATGGCACGGCAGAAAAAAATAGATTTTAAAATCAATCTTATCAGACCGTTACCCAACTTTATTATAAGTGATTCGCAAAAAATCAGACAGATATGTATAAATCTCATCAGCAATGCTTTCAAGTATACTGAAAAGGGTGAAATAATCTTCAGTGTCGGTATGACTGAACCAGGCATTCTTAAAATATCTGTCCAGGATACAGGCATAGGTATAAGCAATGAGGATATCAGCAGGATCTTTAACTTTTATTCCCGTATAGAGCGTAAAGGAACCGTTAGGCAAAGCGGAACCGGACTTGGACTTGTTATAAGTCAAAAATATGCAAGAGCCATGGGTGGATCTGTAACAGTCGAAAGCCAGTATTCAAAAGGTTCCATTTTCACTCTCACCGTTCCAGTGCATGTAATAAATTAACCCACAGGCTGATTTTTCACCTATGGGTTAAGTATTATCCTATAAGCAGAGATTCAAACTGTGCATTATAAAGATTGTAGTAAACTCCTTTTCTTTTTATAAGCTGTTCGTGAGTCCCTTCTTCTTCAATGCCGTTTTCTGTAAGGACGATTATCCTTTTGGAATTTCGTATGGTTGCCAGTCTATGGGCGATAATAAGTGTGGTTCTGTCTTTTGAAAGCTCTTCAATTGAGTTTTGAATAATGCTTTCACTTTTGTTGTCCAGTGAGGATGTGGCCTCATCAAGAATAAGTATGGGAGGATTTTTAAGGAACATCCGTGCAATTGAAAGGCGTTGCTTCTGTCCTCCTGAAAGTTTTATTCCCCTTTCCCCTATTATGGTTTCATAGCCATAAGGCATTGCAGTTATAAACTCATCTGCATTAGCTTTTCTGCATGCCAGTTTTATCTCCTCATCTGTTGCATCAAGCTTTCCGTAAGCAACATTTTCCCGGATACTTCCGGAAAAAAGAAAGACATCCTGTTGAACAATTCCGATATTTTTCCGAAGAGATTCAAGACAAACAGTGTTTATATCAACTGAATCAATAGTTATACTTCCGCTGTCAATATCATAAAATCTTGGTATCAGGCTGCACAATGTTGTTTTGCCTGATCCGGAGGGTCCAACTATTGCAACACTCTCACCTTTTTTTATGGTCAGGTTGATATCCTTGAGCACGGTGTTTTTATCGTCATAGCTGAAAGACACATCTTTAAAGCTGATTTCTCCGCGAACATTTTCAAGAAGCTTTCCGTTGGCGAGTTCTTTTTCCGGATTGAGATTAAGTATTTCGACAAACCTTCTGAAACCGGCCATTCCTTCCTGATACTGTTCGACAAATCTGAGCAGAATGTTGAGCGGCTGGAGGAACTGGGTCATATAAATAATATAAGCAACAAAATCACCTATATTTATACTTCCTGTGTATACGAAGTAGCCGCCTGCAACCATAGCTATTACTGTGCTGGTATTCGAAAGAAAATGGATGGTGGAGTCGAAGATACCTATCTGTTTTACCGTCTCTTCACGGATATCTTTCATTTTTTCATTTCCCTCATCGAAACGGATGTTTTCAAACCTCTCATTTGTGAAGGATTTTACGACTCTTATTCCGGATATGGACTCCTCTACTCTTGCATTTATATTAGCATAGCTTTCTTTTGCTTTTCTGAAGGTATTTTCAAGTTTAGTGTTGTATACCACCATAAAGTAGAACATAAACGGTATTATAAGAAAGACTATCAGTGTAAGCTGCCAGTTTATAGTACATAAAAGTATGAAA
>CALMRR010000152.1 GCA_937871925.1 uncultured Petrotoga sp. | reverse complement strand
CTATCTTGAACAGATAAAGGCCATAGATCCCAACTATATTACCGATATAGATAAGGTTATACAAGACACTAAAAACGCAACAGATGTTATTAACTGAACGATAAGGTATAACCGGGCCTTATATTGCCCGGTTTTTTATTTTAATGTATAATTTTAAAAAAACTAAATCTATGATATAATTAAGTACATGCAATGCAGGGACAAGATAAAAAACCGGGCTGAATGCCCGGTTTTAAATCCCGATGGCTGGGACGGTAGGATTCGAACCTACGATGTCGGAGCCAAAGTCCGATGCCTTGCCGCTTGGCTACGTCCCAACAATAATTCTGAATAATTATAGCACACATATAATCTCTTGTCAAATGAAAAGGAGGAAAAAGAAGTATGACTTTAACTTTAAGATGCTCTAAAACACAGCAGACATACTTGATAGAAAAAGGAAGACCTTTTTCGGAACTTGCAAAAAAATTTGAAAAACAAACCAACAGGAAAGTATATGGAGTCAAATTCAACAACAACATAAAAGAACTTTTTAAGCCTGTTGAAGAAAACGGGGAAATAGAATTTCTTGATCTGTCTACCCCTGATGGCGTGAGGATATATCAAAGAGGCCTGCTCTTTATACTTTTTCTAGCATTAAAAGATATTGACCCCTCAGAACATTACAGTGTCCACTACTCTGTTGGAAACGGACTTTATTGTGAGTTCAAGAATTCAGAAGCATCCGAAGAAAAACTTAATGCGCTTAAAAACACAATGCTGCAAATCATTTCTCAGGACATAAAATTTGAAAAACTTTCCATAGACAAGTATAAAGCCATGTCTCTTTTTTCGGAACAGGGGCTCCATTCCAAAGCGTTACTGGTTAAATTCCGAAAAAAGAGTACGGTCAATGTTTACAGAGCCAAAGGATATTACAACTACTTTTACGGCTATATGCCTGTTTCGTCGGCCATGATAGATAAGTTTGACCTACAAAAATTTAATGGCGGTTTTATGCTTTTACACCCAAATGAAACTTGTCCCGATGCTGTTCCACAGTACAAACATTTTGAAAAGCTTTCAAATACTTTTTCCGAGTATAAAAACTGGCTTAAGATAATGGAGATCGAAACGGTAGGTGAACTAAACGAGATAATACTTAAAGGAAAAGAACACAGCATTGAATTAATAAGGGTTGCAGAGGCTCTCCATGAAAAAAAATATGCCATGATAGCAGATGAGATAATAAAAAGCCAAAAAGCAAGACTCATATTGATAGCAGGTCCGTCGTCCTCTGGAAAAACGACTTCAGCAAAAAGACTTTCTCTTCAGCTTAAGGTCAACGGTCTTAAACCGGTTTCTATTTCGCTGGACGATTACTTTGTAGAAAGATCCCAGACACCTAGGGATGAAAACGGCAACTATGATTTTGAGTCTATAAATGCATTAGATCTGGAGCTTTTCAACAAAAACCTTGTTGATCTTCTTGACGGCAAAGCTATAGAGCTTCCTAAGTTTGATTTTATAAGCGGCACACGCAAACCATCCGGAAAGGTTCTTAAAATAGGAAAAGATCAACCGGTTATAATAGAAGGAATTCACGGACTGAATGAACAGCTTACCAACAGAGTTCCCAGAGAGTACAAGTTTAAAATATATGTGAGTGCTCTTACCCAGATGAGTCTTGATGACGTAAACAGGATTCCAACGACCGACACGCGTATAATAAGACGCATCGTGAGAGATTTTAATACAAGGGGACATTCAGCGTTGTCTACGTTGAAAATGTGGCCAAGCGTAAGACGTGGTGAAGAAAAAAATATATTTCCTTTTCAAGAAGATGCTGACGTTATGTTCAATTCGCATCTGGCATACGAACTTGCCGTTCTTAAACTTTTTGCCGAACCGCTACTTTTACAGATAGAGCCTTCCTGTCCAGAGTTCTCAGAAGCCAAGAGGCTGCTTCGTTTTCTTGATTACTACCTTCCTATTACCGAACTGGAAGAAATTCCAAGACACTCAGTAATAAGAGAGTTTATAGGCAGAAGTACCTTTGAATACTAGATGAATTGAATAATAAAATATATAGCCACAAAAAATAGGGACATCAAATGATGTCCCTATTTGCTTTGCGTATAAGCTTGAGACTTTTGATTTTTAGGTAAAAGCTCAATAACAGAGACAGAAGGCCGAAGATTTAAGTCGGGTTGAAGGATACCGTCGTTCTAAAACAGATCGACAATGTTGGGATAAAAATAGCCGGAACGTATTGGCCAAAAAAACACGCTGATTGTTTGTAAAAATCACCCCGGCTGTTATTAGTTTAATCAGATGACTAATAAACGGGGTGATTTTGTTATAGTTTTTTAAAATTAACTTTTTATGGAGATCATCCTTTTACGGAGCCTTGTGTAAGACCACCTA
>CALMRR010000151.1 GCA_937871925.1 uncultured Petrotoga sp. | reverse complement strand
AAGCACAAAGGCAAATCCCTCCCGGCTAAAGCCGTACTCCCCTAAAGGGGAGAATTTTGTTTTATTTGAGTGATTTAGTTGTTATAAAGCTTTAAAGTAAAGTTTTTTTATTGGTATATATGATAAAATATTTATGAATGGAAAGGAGATGATTATTATATATATGGAAAAAGAAAAAAAATACATATTGAAAGAGGATAAAATAAAAATTTTGTTAGATAAGGAACGTGTTTTGAAGTCAGAAGGAATAATTCAATGGTATATTGATCCAGAAGATGGTTATGATGAAACCAGAATAAGATTAGTGGAGCAAAAGACTGCTTCTGGGATATCAAAGAGATGGGTAAAAACTTCTAAGAAGAAGCTTGTTTGTAAGGATGAGAGAGAGGAAAAAGAAGAGATAATAGAGATAGGTGAAGCAGAAAGGCAAAAAATTATGGGAGCTCGTAGTGTTTGTAAGATCAGGCATTATTTGTGCAGGGATCCTGAAATTGTTGTGGATGAGTTTTTGACTCCTTATGGTAAGAAGTATAATAACTTTGATTATAAGTATGTTATGGAAGTAGAGCTTAAGAAGGTTGAAAAGTCTTTTGATGAAATACTGTTGGGAAATAATCTCAATGATTATATTAAAGAAGAGGTAACCGGGGGTATTTCTAACAAAGATATAGCTGTGCAGGCTAATGATTTTATAAAAGAGATTAAGTATGTTGAGAATAGGTTGGAGGGAACGGTTACTGTTTTTTTCTCTCCAGGAAAATCTATAATGAAAGTTATTAATAGTAAAGAATCGGATAAAGTAAAAAAATATTTGGAAAATGTAAGTATTCTTAAGGGACTTAGTAAAGAAAGTATCGGTGGTGTATGTGCGGAAGTAGATACGATAGATCTTCTTGAGAAGTCTGGATTTGAAGTTTCAAAAGTGGTTATGTTTTTGGTTCAGGATTTTTTGGAAAACGTAGAAAGAGATATATTGAATGATTTGCTGCCGGGGCTAGAGATACTAAATAAAGAAAAGTATCCAAACGTAACTGAGTCTAGTGTTTACATATACTATATTTTGAGAAATATCCTTAAAATAGAAAGTATTGATATAGAGGCTTTTGAGGGAGAACCAGCAGAGCCTCAAGCTCAGAAAGCTTTGCAAGAAAAGCTTTGGGAGGTCTTGGATAAATATGACCGGCAGCAGAAGGTTATTATGGATATAGCTCCGGGTTTGAAAAATATAAGTATTATGCAGGTGATCTATTCTTTGTTTAAAAAGAAGAGTTTTTATTATAAGTTTGAGCATAGCCAGGAGTTGCTTGAGTTCCCGGCTTTTGGGTTTGATTGGGATTATGCGTATCTTGATGAGATAATTCATGTTATAGAGAGTAAGAAGCTTGAAAGTGAAATGAGCGTGGTAGATTATTTAAAACTTCCGGATATGATAACCAAGGTGTATCAGTTGAATCAGTCTAAGGATTTTGAGCCTTTTTATTCTATTGATAGGATAGGAATGATGTACAAGTCAAAGAAAGAGGTTCCGTTTGGGTATGGTGAAAATCTTATCAAATTTGTTAAAAATGGTGATTTGGAAAGTTATCTTACTCATGGGATAAAAAAGAAGTGGACGAACATGTGGATAGGTGACCTGATTCCTGAGACTGTTGAGCATTCTCAGAGGCACAGCAAAAGGCTTATGGATTTTACTGTCAAGCTCATAAACGTTATGGGGGAAGAGGAGTTTCTTGGCGAAGTACCTGAAGGTGAGTATTATAATGGAATGAGTTATAAAACGATATTTTACTTTCTTTTGATCGCTGCTATGAATGTTCATGATCTAGGTCATACTTATGCATATTTTTATTTTGATGGCGAGTATGGTAATGAAAAAAAGAGGTTGATTTTAGATAAGTATCCTAACTTTGTGCGTGATCTGCATAATGAGCTTACAATAAGTCTTATCAGGGAAGAAAAGCTTTTTGACATTCTTGGTAAGGGCAGTTCTTTTTCATCTGAGTCTAAGAAGATAACCGATCTTTTTGGTGAGAAGACAGATGAGATTATCGAAGCTTTGATATTAATCTGCAGGTATCATAGGGAGCATTTGGGTATAGATGAAGATATAGCTATCGGTAAGAAGAAGGATATTTGTAATCTCTTTAGGTTAGATACTTCACCGCTTAAAAATGTAATTAAAGGAAAAATTGGTGATGAAAAGCTTAGTCAAGTGGTTATTCATGCGGCGAGATGGCTAAAATTCATAGACGGTACAGACGTTCAGGCCGATAGAATTATTACTCCTCAGTACAATATTATAAGAAAGAAGAGAACGGCATACGAAGCTTTGTTCCTTATAGAAAAGCATCTTTTAAAGTATGATAGTGCTGAGTATAAGAATGAGCTTATAAGTTTAAAAGAGCTGCTTGAAAAAGAAGAGTTTTTGGAAGTAGGGAATATAAAGAAGAATCTTGAAATGATGCTTTTAAAAGAGGTAAATCCGATAATTCAAGATATGAATTTT
>CALMRR010000150.1 GCA_937871925.1 uncultured Petrotoga sp. | reverse complement strand
CTCAGGGAGTTGGAACAAAAGTTAGTATAACACTGCACGGAATTAAATATTCCGACACTGCACGGAATTAATATTCCGATAATTAAGGAGAGCTTATGAACAAACTCGTTTTCATTCAAACTGTATTCTTTTTATCTATGCTTCTTATCTCCTGCAGCGCTGAAAAAGATATTAAACCATTTTCGATAACTTCCGAAAAAAACGTTATCGTAAAACCCATGCCTCTGAAGTATCTTCTCAGCGATACCCTTGAAGAGATATACCTTACCCAGGTAGCCACAAATGATATCTACGATAGAAAAACCTATGAATCAATTGCTAAAAACTTTCCCAAAATAAAAGAACATTTCGAATGGATGGAAGAAACCTATCTTCTCTTTTCAGAGGACATGAAACAAGAGCTTGAACTGCTTTACGGCAAAAGAAGAAAGGTTAATCCATGGTACCTGGTTGATTTTGTCACAAATCTCTATGATGAAGCAAGCTTTGATGAAATTATGGCATACTATCGGTCCATAAGCTTCTTTGGAAAGTACTCCTTTATGCAAGGTCAGACAAAGGAATCGATACTAAAACTTTTCCCTTACTTCTACAATAATTTTTTCAGGGAGTACATAGAAAAAAATCAATCCTACTACATTGAACTTGCGCAGGATATGAACCGTAGGATAGAAGACGATCCTTTTGATATTATAACTTATATGCAGAAGATGAGCGGAATAAACTTTTCCAGAAAGTATAAGGCTGTTTTTTACTATGGTTACAGACCTATAGGTGCCTTTGGCTCTGTCTACGAGGATTTTTATATTTCAACTATTCCACCTACCGTAAAAGAGTACAGCACTCTTTATTCAGTACCGTTTCATGAGTTCAGCCATGAACTTTTCAAAACCTTTACCAGGGCAACACCATTTACTGACGCCTGTAAATCCAAGCTTGAAGATAAGCAATTTTATGATTACTGGATAAATAAAGGACTCAACAACAGTTACGGCACATGGTCTTCCTGGTGTGAAGAAAATCTTGTGGAAGGTTTTTCCAAGTACCTTTACTTTGTACGGTACGGATATATGAACCAACAGCCTACGTACTACTATGACATGGAGTTTTATGAATTTCTTAAAAATACAGACTTTCATATCCGTCTGAGCAATAAAGAAACCACACTTGAAAGAGCCTGCATAGAATTTCTTACCAAATAACAAAATCCCCTTTCTTTTCGGAAAGGGGATACTTTTTACTGATAAATAATCAAGGAAGGATCAACTGTGGAAGGATCTGTGAAGAAACTGCCAAGACCTTTTTCCACAATTTCCGGATACCTTGGTCCACTTACTTCAAGAGCCCTGTCCGGATTTCTCCTTGAGAACTGCTTTATTACTTCAAGAGCGAGAGAAGCATGCTGTCCAACTCTCTTTTCCATAGACCAACCTGTTTCATCGTAAGGAACATAAAGTATTCCGTATTTTGAAGCTTCCAATATGAATCCGTCTTTACCTGTCATAAGGAGCTCATTCGTCTTCGGACCTGTTATTTGGTCAAGTCCGGGACCGGGTGATTCAAACAGGAAAGGTAAAGTATCGGAATAATCACCTATCTCTCTGTGTGAAAGGCCTCTAAAGCTGGATGGAGAAGGTTCAAGATGGTTTTCAAACTTTTCTTTTGCCTTTACCGACATAGAAACTCCAAGAGCTATCTGCCTTGACTTATCAGGAACAACTATACAGTTCGTTACAGGAAACATAACTTCCGCTTCATGCAGATCTATCGCAACGTCTATTTTCTCTTCCTTCATCATCTGCATGGCCGCATAGGTTATCCTTTCTGCAAGAAAACCGTTTGGTCTTCCTGGCCATGATCTGTTTGTGTTTCTGGCATCAATGTATGAAAGGAGCTGTTTGTCAGGATAATGAACATATACGTCAGGGTCGGGCCACTGGTCAAGCTGTTGTAATCCTCTGTCGCCCATTCTGTACTTCTTTTCTCCCCATGGAGTTTTAAAGGAGTAGTAAAGTGGAAATCCTCCGCCGGGCTGTGTACCCAGTGAACCGCTGTAGTTAAAATGAGGTATCACATAGACCGTACCCTTCTGGACAGTAAGGTTTTCCAAGAACAGAAACGCTGTGAGCATGGCAGAAATTTCATTTTCATGTGTACCGGCCATTAAAAGGACCTTTCCGCCTTCTTCCTGACCTTTAAACACAAAAACATCAGTATCTGCTATGGTACCCTTTATTCCTTCAAAGTACTTGCTTAACTTAAAAACTTCGGTAATGCCTGGCCCTTTAACGGCAACTTCCTTGAAGTTCCTCTGGTTTAAAAGAGGAATACCTCCGGCAAATACCATCAGTGCAATAATACCAACCATTATAAGTTTTCGTAAAATCATTTTTATCAACCCTCTCACTTGAATCTGAATAATCTCAGAAGGAATGGCAGAATAGTAAGAACATACATCAGTTCCTTCTGCAGATTCTTTTCCTTGAAAAGATTTTTGAAGAGAAACACCGCAAGAACAGCTACAATTATATAGTATACGACATTGATTATTTCCATCATATCACCCCGTTTTAAGAGAACATAAGAAAGCTAAGCTGATTGCTGAATATTATCATCAGTAATCCGACAGCCGTAATCGCTATCCAAGGAACAATCGATTTTTTAAGGAATGAA
>CALMRR010000149.1 GCA_937871925.1 uncultured Petrotoga sp. | reverse complement strand
TTTCTCCTGCTCTTACAACAGTAAGACAGCCTATCTACGATATAGGAAGTAAATCGGCAGAAAAACTGTTGAAAATAATCGAAAACAATAAAAAGATTAAAAACGGTATAATCCTGAAAAATGAACTAGTAATACGTGAAAGCACGATGATTAGAAGTGACTGCAGCAGACAAAAAGATTAGTAATCATTTTTTTAAAAATATCAATCGTTACCTGTATAACTTGCATTTTAAAAGATTTATTTTAATCACTTATGAAAACGTTTTCTATCAATAAAGGAGGGGCAAACATGTTTTTAAAGAGATTTATAGCTGTTATTGCAGTTCTGTTTTCTGTTTTTACATTGAGCTATGCACTTGATCTGAAGGGAACCACAGAAAGTTCAAGCATAGATTCCAAAATTCTCGGACATGCATTTAAGTATAAAGTATATCTTCCGGCTGAGTATACCTCTCAAAAACAATTTCCTGTAATTTATCTTCTTCACGGAAGCAATGGAAACGAAAATAGCTGGGATGAACTTTTAGGTACACTAGACACGCTTATTTCTTGCGGAGAAATTCCTCCGTTTGCAGCTGTTGTTCCATGCAGCGGCTATAGCTGGTGGATTGACGGAAGAGAAAAGTATGAAAGTGCGTTTATAAATGAACTTATGCCTTTGGTAGAAAAAAAGTATAACTTTTCACAGTATAGAGAAACAAGGATAATATCAGGCTTTTCCATGGGGGGCTATGGTGCTTTGAGATACGCTCTGGTATATCCGGAACTTTTCAGCGGTGCCATCCTTTTAAGTCCAGCACTTTATGACACTTTACCGCCAATAGATTCAAGTGCCAGGGAAACAGGCAACTTCGGCATGCCTTTTGATATTGTTAAGTGGAACACTCTCAACTATCCGCAGGCTCTTAAGAAGTACAGACAGCAAAGTAGCACCGTCAGTCTTTTTATAGCCGCAGGCGATGATGACTGGCATAATCCTGAAGGCTTTGAATTTAACATCGAACAACAGGCAGTAAGGGCATACGGCATTTTATGCAAGGAAAACAAAATACCAGGTGAGTTGAGAATCCTTAATGGAGGACATGACAGCGGAGTATGGAAGCCTGCATTTTCAGAAGGGTTAAAGTATCTGGGAAGTATTGTTTCAAAAGAAATTAAAAAGCTTTCTTCTTCTCCGGCCATAAAAACAGAAGTAAAAATAGACAAGGTATGGAGTTTTAAAGCCGCAGGCGCTATAAACAGTTCTCCAGCGGTAGGAAATGACGGAACCATATACTTTGGATGCGACGGCAAGAAAATATATGCCCTGACTCCAGACGGAAACAAAAAATGGGAGTATGCAACGGATGATGCTGTATATGCAACACCGGCCATAGATAATGACGGGACAGTCTATTTTGCCTGCTGGGACGGATTTTTGTATGCCATGAATCCGGATGGTACGCTTAAATGGAAAAATAATACCGGATGCGGAGATTCCTCGCCTTGTATCGGAGTGGACGGAAGCATATATATAGGCAGTTCTGACGGAAAACTTATATGTATAGATAAAAACTCCACAATCAAGTGGCAGGTGCAGCTTGGATCGATAGTTACTTCTTCTCCGATTACAGACACACGCATGATATTTGTGGCAAGTGAAGACAACAAATTTTTTGCATTTTCTTTGGACGGAAAAAAGTTGTGGCAGGCGGATCTTGACAGCTGGATTACTTCCTCGCCTTCATTCTATGATGAAAGTATTGTTATGGCAGTATCAGGAAGTTCATTATATGTCTTTGAAAAGAGCACGGGCAAAGTCATCAAGCAGATTGCGGTCAGTGGCGGAAGATCCTCGGCGGTAACTGATAAAAACGGTAACATATATATTGGAACCCGTGAAGATAAAAAATTATATGCATTTAATAAGAATTTTGAAAAAATCTGGGATTTTGCAACAGGAGCAAGAGTTTATTCAACTCCACTGACAGTTTCCGGTGGGTTGATAATGTTCGGTTCACGGGACAAGTCTTTTTACTGTGTAGATTCTTTTGGGAATATGATCTATGAACTCAAAACGGGGGGAGAAGTAAATTCATCACCTGTAATGGCAGAAGACGGGACGCTTTACATAGGATCTGCAGATTCACAGCTTTATGCTATAAGATTTACAGATGCGTCTTTTCAGGAGTCTTTATGGCCGATGTTCAGAGGAAATAAAAGAAGAAACGGAAGTACAAAATAAAATTCTATTTCGGAGGTGGATGTATGAAGTTAAAAGCGTTATTGGTGCTGTGTATGATCATTTCAGCAGTTGTGGTTTTTGCAAAACCGACAGTCATAAGGCTTCTGGAGCAGGATTTTCTTCCCTCCAATCCTGATGATGAGCAGTATGTAAAGCTTATAGAAACGGAATTTTTAAAAGCAACCGGTATAGAGATTGATATACAGCTGGTTCCGATTCCAAGTGGTAAGTATGCCGACAAAGTCAACGTTCTGCTTGCAAGCGGTGATTTTCCGGATGTAATATGGTTCAGGGACAATGTTGATATACCATATGCTGATCAGGGTCTTCTTATGGATCTCAGAGCACTGGTATCAAAATCCGAAACTCTGAAAAAAGCAATGCCTTCATGGGATATGGCAAGATTAAATTCATACCCGTATCTGCTATGGATAACTCCTATAAACCCAAAGATCGCCGTTGTAAGGGAAGATTGGATGAAAGAACTTGGAATTTCTGCTCCTAAGACAGTAGAAGATTATTATGATATGATGAAAAAACTTAAAACTAAAGCACCTAATGCAATCACTATAACAGGAAATCTTGAAAGACTTGACTCAATTTTTAATGCTGCATTTGGAACCGATCAGACCTTTATTAAGCAAAAAGACGGAACATTCACATATTCGAGAATAACTCAGGGTGAAAAAGAAAAACTGGCTTTTTATAACAAGCTTTTTAAGGAAGGACTACTTGATCCGGAATTTATCACCGTTAACTGGCAGAGTATGGAAGATAAACTCTATTCTTCAAAAGTAGCGATGGTTGTAGGAGGATCGGGAATAGTTGTGGATATGTATCAGCAGAGAATGTACGATTCGGGAAATAATACAAAGCTTATAGCCTTGGAACCTCCGGTCGGAATCTCCGGCAAGGCAGGTTTCCCGGCTGTGAACGTTAACAGGCAGTCAAGAGGTTTTGCAATAACAACCGTCTCAAAGGTAAAAGATGTTGCGTTTAAACTTCTTGAATTCATGGCTACTGAAAGGGGTCAGTTTATAGACAGGCTGGGAGTTGAAGGCAGAGAGTACAAGGTAGTTAACGGAAAGATTGAAAAAACAGAAAAAGGTCTTGTATGGTATCCTCGATTCTATGAAAATCCTAACTGGAACTCACCAATAGAGCTTTATGGCGAAGTTGGCAAAAAATCTCTTGAAATAGTTAATAAATATTATGTAGAAGATAATTATTTTGAAATGCCTGCAAAGTATTCGACTAGCTGGGATGAAATGAACAATCTTTATAAAGAGTACTCCATAAAGATTGTTACCGGGGAGTATGCAATAGAGAAATTTGACGAGTTTGTCACCAAATGGAGAAAAGCAGGTGGAGATACATATATAAAGCTTGCTAACGAATTTTTCAAAAAATCTGGTAAGTAGGAAGAAAAATGAAAGAAAAAATAAGAGGTTCAATAATCGGTGCGGCCCTGGGAGATGCTCTCGGGGCGCCCATTGAGAAGCTCAGCCACTCA
>CALMRR010000148.1 GCA_937871925.1 uncultured Petrotoga sp. | reverse complement strand
TTTATTCCACAGTGCTGACAATAAAGTTCAGGCATACGATCACCCCTGTTTATCAATTTCTTTACTGCGTAAATCTTCCTGCATAGTATAATAACCTGATGTTATGGCCTTTTTGCCTGTCTGAAGCTTCATCTGATCCACTTTTATATTTATCAGTTTATCTTTTAACAGTTTCTGTCTTTCAATATCCTTATTATAGATGTTTTCAATTTTTTTTGCAACTTGCGGAAAAACGATATATTTCTCAATTTTGATAAATAATTGCATCCTTAAATCCAGCATCTGGTTTAGCATATCAAAATCATGCATCTGCAATGATTTGTCTATTGCTTGTTCTACCTGGTCCAGATCTGTACTTATCATTAAAATATCCTCTTCTTCGTTCATAAATCACCAGCCTTTCTTTTTACAAATTTTGAACGTTCAATATGCAAGTAATCCTTTATTTCCTGCATTTGTACATTATCAATACCCTTGCGCCACCAGAACGGAAGATACTTGTTGTTAAGCAAAAAAGGATCGGTATCAGATGAAAATATCTCTTGCTCCAAAAGATCATAATGATCCTTGGTACCAGGTATCGGAGTATATTCGTTAACTATTGGGAGTATTTCAAGATCAAAACAAAAATTTATTGCATTGTATATATCGTCCTTATTCTGCTGAGGAAGATTACCTATTATATATGCACCAATATCGGTGGATGAAAAACCCGCATTCTTAAGATTACCAACAGCGTTTACAAGATCAGCATTTGAAACTTTTCCGCCTGTTTTTTTCTGCAAAGAAGAGTCTGATGTTTCATATCCCAGACGAATTGTCTTAAAGTTTGCTTTTTTAAGAAGCTTCGCAACAAGAGGAGAAACTTTTTTGGCATGGATACCGTTAGGCAGATGATAACGTGTCTCAAAGGTTGATAACATTTCTAATAGTTCTTGCAGTTGCGGATGCAGTAAAAAGGCATCATCAAAGAAAACTACATCTTTTATGCTCTTTTTTGAAATTATCAATTCAACATTATTTTTTATACGTTCAACACTTCTGTACTTATACGACCACATATTAGGAGTCATACAGTAAGAACATCTGTATGGACAGCCTATTGAACTTAATAGAACCGCATACTGAAGATCTGATTTGTAAAGATCATACGCAGGATCAAGCTCTTCAAACCAATCAAAAGAGTCATAATCCTGTTCAAAATATTTAAGAAGCTCTATAACCGGAGAAAGACCTGTACCAGGGAGTACTTTGACATTTAATGGTGAAAAAGTAGAACGCGCATGCTCAGGAAGAATATTGGTATATATGCCTCCAAGAAAAACGGGCGTATCAGGAAAAATCCTTCTGACATGTTCAACTGTATCTACTGTACCTTTATACCAATAGGTCATAGTGGTCGTAAGAAGAACTGCATCAATACTTTGCTTAGAATAAGTACTGAGCTTATCCATAAAAATTTCTTCTGGAAACCCATATCTTTTGAATTTTCGTGGTATATCTTTTATGATCTGGGGTTTGTCTATCTCATGACAGACAAAACTTCCCATACCGTACTCCAGTTTCCTGCATGAAGAAGAAAAAGGCTTTACTTCTTCATCAAACCTGTCAAGACAGTCAATAAGGAAAACTTCATGTCCATATCTTCTTAGGATAGCCGCCACATACAATAATCCCACCGGCTTGAGCCAGTAATCAAAAGCAGCGGAATCTTCAATCCAAGGATTAATAAGCAAAAATCTCAACTAGTTCCTCCCTTTTTATACAATAATAATAAAGTGCGCTCCGTTCAAGGAGCGATAAAAGTATTTATTTAATTTTACCATGTTATTTCTTTCTTGATCTTTAAAATTTGTATTCATTATAGTACTTTTTGGCAAGTTGCATTGAAACATCATCTTTAAAGATCTTTGTACTATACTCGAAAAGCTTTTTTGAAATGGCACTGCTGAACTTTGATGCCTTAAAAACTCCTCCAAAGAATATTATTTCTTTAAGATCCTTAATATTTTTTTCAAGCTCTTTAACTCTTTTAAAAAGGATTTCACTTCCATTTTCTATAAGCATATCTACAAGTTTGGAATCTTTGTTTAGAAGAACTGCAGAAAAAGAGGCTATAAGTGCTTTAAAATTTTTCTCATTTTGAAGGTTAACCAGCTGAAAATACTCCTTTACATCAAAAAAACTTAGAAGATCATCAAAAATCGGGTCATACTGGCAAAGACCATCAAGGTAAAGAAGAGCATATCTTATTATTTCTTTTGAAAACCAATAAGCACTTGCTTCATCAGCAAACAGATGTCCCCAACCACCATTTCTGTATTCATTGCCATATCCATCTTGTCCATAGACTATCGATCCTGTTCCGCAAATTATCACAACACCCTTTTTCTTTCCGAATACAATATCATAAACCGCTTGAACGTCTGTCATAAGAATTTTTTTCTCTGCTGGAAAAGTAATATCAAGTATTTCCAGCAGTTTCCGTTTTCTGATAGAATCACCAAGACCGGAAAAGCCTCCGGCTATAACATCGATCTGACCAAAGTCCCTCTTTACTTCAGTAAAAATACTTATAAGCATGTCCTCAGACATTGAGGTAAGATTAACTCCACAAGGATATATCTTACTCTTTATCTCATAATCAGATATAAAACTTATCTTAAGAGAGCCTCCTCCTCCATCCATGCCGATAACCTTCATATGCTTCTCCTTACAAGCTTTAGCTTATACTTATCCCCTCTATATATAGATTCAACATACTCTATACACTTACTGTGTGTCACATAAGTATATCGATGACGTAAAAGACCGTAGTTCATGTCCTTCATATCCAACATTCTCAATTCAGACTGTGAGAGTCTTGCTATTTCTATAATCTCCTGAGCATACTCAAACTTTATATCAAATTCTTCCTTAAGAGTTTTGTATATTGAAAGTCTTGAAAAATCTCTTTCAACAAGACTTAATATACGTATATCAACAAGAGGATTAAGATAACATTTTTCAATTCCGTAAGGTTCGTCATCGAGATATCTTACTCTCTCTATAAGCAAAACCATTCCCTTAGTTGGCATCTCAAATTTTTCAAAAACATAACTTGGAGGAGAAATCAGAGCATTATGCAGAACTAGTGAACTGACTTTCCTTCCTTCCTGGGAAGCTTCCTCTGAAAGTCCTGCAAGAGAACTTATCTCTTCTTCTCTCTTTTTTTGAATAATATAGGTTCCTCTTCCTTTATGAGAAGAAAGTATTCTTTCCCTTTTAAGTTCTTGGAGTGCGTTACGCATAGTCAAACGACTCACATTAAACTCTTGACAAAGCTCGTTTTCCGTTGGAAGCTTCTCTTTATATTCATTTTTTTCTATTCTAGCCTTTAATATCTGATATATTTTATAGTAGATCGGTATATTATTCAGATTAAGGGCTTGTGTGTTTGTCTCATCTTTTCCAGTGCCATCCGGATATTTCCGTCCGCTGTCCTGAGTGTCTTTTCGCATAATTCTCTTTCACCCTCCGTAAGTGCCATAAGTATTGCAACCGGTACATTTTTTTCTGATGCGATTATTATCTGTTTTGCTTTTCCATAACTGATTCCGGCAATGTCGCTGACAATTCTTACAGCTCTATCCATAAGCTTCTCGTTCATTATTTTGACACCTATCATATAATTACCAAAAACCCGACCAGTTTTTATCATAGTTGCTGTGCTTATCATATTCAATATAAGCTTTTGGGCAGTCCCGGCTTTGAGTCTTGTACTTCCTGTAAGTACTTCAGGACCAGTATATGCACTTATAACAATATCAGCCGAATCAGAAAGCCTTGGGTCAGAAACATTACATATCAAGCAAGTACTGCAACCAACAGTTTTAGCATAACTCAGCGCACCTTTTACAAATGGTGTTCTACCACTGGCAGTGATTCCTATAACCACATCGTCTTTCTTCAGAGATATCTGTTTAAGAGCAGTTTCACCTGTTTCAGAACTATCCTCAGCATTTTCAACCGCATTTACAAATGCTTTATCGCCTCCGGCTAGAATTGGAACAAAAATTCCCTCATCTACACCGAAAGTTGGAATAATCTCAGCACTGTCAAGAACTGCAAGCCTTCCGCTGGTACCAGCTCCAACATATACTACTCGTGCAAAACTTTTCACTGCCTTTATACAAAATTCAACGACTCTCTCTATTTGTGGGATACATTCGCAAACTGCTTTTGGCACTTTAGAATCTTCGGCATTCATCACTTTAAGTATTTGATGTACATTCATGCTGTCCAGATTCACAGTATCAGGATTGGGTTTTTCTGTATCCAGTTTTTCAAACATATCTCACACCTCGTCGCTGGTATATTCTTTAACACTGATTTTTCCGCAAGGTTTGATCTGACCCTTTAAAACCTTAAGAAGCGAGTTCTGCGAAACCAATTCATAACCATATGTCAGCAAAGAGTTTCTGACTCCTTTTATGAAACAGTCGTAGGGATTTCTTAAAGCTATTATAAGCGATTTGGGAGAAATTTTACATAGTTCTTCGACAAGCTTTCTCTGACCCATTTTCAAATGCGCATTTTCTGTAAAAAATATATTTACTTTGGAACAATTAACATCTTTCAAAAGATCTTTTATCTCATCAATCTTGACTTCAGGATCTATTACACAGATTTCTTTCTTGACTAACTGTGCAATTTTTCTTGCAACCATAGGAATACCATCATTAGGGCCATCTTCTACTTGAACCTGTCTGGTAAGCCTTACCGAAAAAACCTTCCCAACGTCATCGCTTTTTAGAGGAAGAATTGATTCGTCAGATATTCTGCTGGTTACTGACCTATCGGTGATTTTTTGAATCAGCTCCAAGCTTTTCTTTGATCCTATGTCCGAAATACTGTATTCTTGATTTGGAAAATCATTAGCTTTTTCTGTTAACTTTTCTATTCTTGTAAAAGATTCTGAAACTCTTTCATAAACAGTCTCATCCTTTTGAACCATACTGCACAGATAGTTGTATACGCGAATTTGCACAAGAGGATCATGGCAAAAAGTAAGAACGTCCATTCCTGCTTTTAAAGACATAATCATGGCTTGCTCGGGTGAATAGTAATTGCTCACTCCTCCCATGGAAAGATCATCCGATACCAAAACGCCTTTGTATCCAAGTTTCTGCCTTGCCAATACGGTAAGGACTTCATATGAAAGGGAAGCTGGCTCCTTGACGCTCTGAATAGACGGAATATATATGTGTGACGGCATTATAGATTCGCATGCGAGTTCTCTGAAAGGTCTGAGTTCGAATTCCATAAGCTCTTTTTCGCTAATATCAAGAATCGGAAGATCAATGTGAGCATCTACACTTACCCTGCCTTTACCCGGAAAATGCTTTAGACATGTCATCACACCTTCTTCATGCATTGCATTCACAAATTGTTTTGAGTTCTCAATAACCTTATCTATAGAATCAGAATAACTTCTCACTCCTATTCCTGGATTTTTAGGATTACAGTTAATATCCACCACCGGAGCAAGATTCCAATTTATACCTATGGCTTTCATCTCTCTGGCTAATATCTTAGAAACATCATAGATACAATCAGGATCATTTACAGCAGTTAAAGCCATTGAACCAGGAGAAACAGAAAATCCTTCCCGCAAACGGCTCACTATCCCGCCCTCCTGATCAATTGATATAAGAGGTTTATATCCCAAAAAAGCATTTATATCGTCCACAAGCTTTTTGATTTGTTGAGGACTTACTATATTCCTTGCAAAAAGAATTATAGCCCCAGGCATTATATGTTCCAGTAGGCGCTTGGTTTCATCATCCAGAACTGCCGAGGGAATACCTATCATAAATAATTTTCCGTTTTTACTCTCCTGCATCATTATTAGTCCCTCCCATACAACAAAATATCTTCATTACTCTGCATAAACTCCTTACTTTCTTTTTCCCACGAATCAAAACTGAACTCTTCACTATTTTCTATACTGAGTCTGAATTTTCTATCTGCTGTAAGCTTGTCTATACCTTCGTTAATTAAAAGCTTACCGGATCTGAAACAGTATTGTAGGATACTATGACTTATGACAAAAAAGTTATCTTTCAGCGTAGGGAAAAATTCTGCTCCAAAACATAACTCTGCCTTATATTTTCTATCGAATGGAACAAAAGTTCTTTCCCTAACTTTTAAATCTGGAAACTTATTATGAAGATACGCTACTAGTCCTCGGCTGTCCACCCATGGTGCACCAATATACTCAAAAGGTTTATATGTTCCTCTTCCTTCGCTCAAATTTGTCTGCTCAAAAAAGCAAAAACCAGCATACGCCAATAAAGAGTTGAAGGTAGGTAAGGCTGGTGACGGAACATTCCAAAGTTCATTTCCTTGACAAAAGTACTCTCCATTCCATCCAGCACATTTTATTATTCTCAAATCAAGATCTAACGAGTACTTTTTCTTTATGTACATGGCTAGTTCTCCGTTTGTTAAGCCATATGAAGCTGGTAAAAAGCAATCTCCTACAAATGAGGAAAGTTCAGGAAGAATTACTTTGCCAAACACATACCTTCCCAAAGGATTGGGTCTGTCAAGAATCATAAATATCTTACCATGATCTGCAGCCGCTTTCATACAGTAAAACATTGTATATATAAACGTGTAAAATCTTAAACCAACTGATTCAATATCAAAAATCAAAGCGTCCAGGCCATCATAATCATTTTGAGATGGATAATTATTTTTTCCGTAAAGACTTTTTACAGGAATTTTACCTGTGCCATAAAAGGAATCCTCAATATGCTGACCATCTGGCAGACCATATATTCCATGCTCCGGAGAAAATATCTTACTTATCTTTATTCCTTTGTCGATAAGCATATCCAAAGCATTTTCCATTCTACGTGTAAAAAAAGAATAGTTTATTATAAGTCCCAGTTTTTTACCTCTTATCTGCCTAAAATCATTTTCTGCTAAAATGTCAATACCGTTATACCAAATAGTAATCCCTCCATGTACTTACTTTGTACTATCTTATATTCTAAATGTTTATCTATATGCTTGTCAAACATATTTTTGTATAATGTATATACAAATACATTCAATATCGACTTATATTTGCTCTTTTCCTAATCTAATACTATATAATCACATCTAAACAGATTTGATAATTCAGGTTAAGTATACTAGCATTAAAGAGTATTGTAAATGTGCAAGTACAAGGGATAATTTTTATCTAAGGAGGGATTGTATGAAACGTTTTTTATCTGTTTTACTGCTAACAGTCGTTTTTTTTACCATGTGCCTTGCTGCTCCTTTTGTAGAGGACTCTTTACTTACAGCCCAGGGTTCAAAGACTGGCGGAACATTACGTTTGGCTCTGCCTTCTGCACCTCAGTCATTTAATTTTTATGGTGTTTTGGATAATTCGGCATATACTGTTATAAACCAGTTTTTGGCAGGACTTGTTGATCTTCATCCTGTCACTAATGTTGTAAGACCAGGCTTGGCCGAATCTTGGGAATTTTCTAAAGATTACATGGAAATTACTTTTAAGCTGCGCGATGTAAAATGGTCAGATGGAGTACCTTTTACAGCTGATGATGTACTGTTTACCATGGATTATTTTGTTATGAATAAGGTTGCAAAAGGTAATTCCGTAGACAGATTTACTGCTGCCGGAAAACAGGTTGAATGGGTTAAGATCAATCCCAAAACAGTCAAAGCAGTTTTACCTGCTCCGATGCCCGGTATATTCCAGTCCTTGGCACAAGCTAACATCTATCCAAAACACAAACTTGAAGCAAAGATTGACAAATCAAATCCTGACTCAGTGAACAAAGTCTGGCTGACAGACACTCCAGCAAAGGACTTTGCTTCTATAGGCCCTTATATGCTTTCTGACTATATTGTTGATCAAAAAGTAGTTCTAAAGAAAAATCCGAATTACTGGAAGGTTGATTCAAAAAATAATAAACTTCCGTACTTCGACTCCCTTGAATATCTTATAATTAAAGATGCAGAAGTGCGCACAGCTATGTTTATGTCTGGACAGCTTGATTGGATGGATGTAGAAGCAACTGCTTATCCTACGTTGAAACAAAAAGAACTTTCTGGTGCACCATTTACGATATTTCTTGCAGAACCTACAAAAAATGTTCCAAGTCCTGTCCATATAGCATTTAATTTTGACGCTTCAAATATCAATCTTAAGAATCTTTTCAGTAATACTAAGTTCAGACAAGCAATGGAATTTGCTCTTGACAGATACAGAATAATTGATGAAGTATATCAGGGACTGGCAGTTCTTGGTGGTGTTCCCGTGCTTCCATCAAACAAGGCTTTTTATAATCCAAAAATTGAAACCATACGCAGAAGTTTTGACCTTTCCAAAGCTGCCACCTACCTTGATGAGTTGGGAATCAAGGATACTAATAAAGACGGGATACGCGAGTTCAAAGACGGTACAAAAGTTGAGTTTACTCTTTTGGTTGCCAACTCTCCTGTAGATCATCAAGATGTAGGTTTGATATTTAAAGAGAATGTTGAAAAGCTAGGTATAAAGATCAATCTACAGGTTCTGGATGCAACATTGGTTGGACAGAAGTTCGGTTCTGGTGATTTTGAAGCCGGTATAAGAGCTTTTGGAAATCAACCTGATCCTGAACTCCGAAAGGCCATATGGCAGCCTGGAAGACAGCTTTATTATTTTCACAGGACAACTATGAATCAAAATACCAAGGAACCAGATCCAACATATATGTATGACTGGGAAAAAGAAGTTTTTGAAATGTTTGAAAAGGGTGCGGTAACAATGAACCCAGAACTGAGAAAGTCTTATTACGATAAATGGCAGGAGCTCTACGCAGAGTACTTACCTGTAATATTTGTATGTAAAGGCAAGAATCTTTACGGAGCCAACAAAACTTTAGGTAATGCATATCAGGCAAAAGACGGTTTGGTTTATTTTTCCACATGGACAGCTTACAGAAAATAATATGATATAAACGTATGGGGTGTTTATACACCCCATACTTTAAAGAAACAGGAGGCATTATAAATGTGGTCTTTTATATTAAGAAGAGTGCTTATAATTATTCCTATGATGTTTATAATCTCAATACTCTGTTTTGCTATCACAGAGCTCCAACCTGGTGATTTTCTTACGCAGTATCTTGATAATCCGCGAATATCTGCAGAGCAGATAGAGCTTATGCGTCACAGATACGGTCTTGATAAGCCTGCATATGAAAGGTACTTTATGTGGATAGGAAATATACTGACAAAAGGTGATTTTGGGTATTCCTTCGCTTTTGAGCGTCCGGTAGGAGATCTTATCTGGGAAAGAATGGGATGGACAGTAATTATTGCCCTTCTGACAATGATTTTCCAGTGGATTCTAGCTGTACCTATGGGTATATACTCTGCACTTCATCCTTATTCCGTAGGCGATTACTCTCTTACTGTTCTTGGTTTTGTCGGTTTATCTATACCTGATTTTTTTCTGGCGCTTTTATTTATGATTTTCATGTTAAATATAGGATCAACAAATATTGGAGGTCTTTTCTCTCCACAGTTCATAGGAGCCTCTTGGTCATTTGCCAAGTTCTGGGATCTTCTAGGACACATCTGGATGCCTCTTGTAGTAGTAGGATTAGGAGGATTGGCAGGATTAATGAGAGTAATGCGCGGAAATATGCTTGATGTTGTTGGTTCACCATACATAACTGCTTTGCGTGCTCATGGACTTGATGAAAAAACGGTCAAACGTCATGCCATAAAGAACGCATTGAATCCTATGGTAAGTATTGCAGGAGCTGAACTTCCAAATGTTTTCAGCGGAACCATCATAATTGCCATAGTACTTAACATTCCAACAATGGGGCCCTTTTTTTATAATGCACTGCTAAATCATGATCAGTATCTTGTAATGACTTTTCTTATGTTTATAGCTCTTATAACCCAGATTGCAAATCTATTTGCTGATATTGCTCTGGCTATGCTTGATCCACGTATAAGAATGAATTGAGGTGTTTTTTATGAACAGTACTGGGAAAAGGATAATGAAAAGTTTTTTTAGGCATAAGCTCGGCATGATAGGACTTGTAATACTCATATTGATGTATCTTATGGTTCTTATGGCAGACTTCATCTCGCCCTACAACTACGCAACCACAAGCTCCGGATACGTAAACGCGCCTCCGACCAAAATACACTTTTTCGATGAGTCGGGTAAGTTCCGTGGTCCTTTCATATATGCTTTAAAAAAATCAAGAGATCCTGTTACTTATATGTTAAGTTTTACGGAAGATAAATCAAGGATAGTTCCTGTAAAATTTTTCGTGAAGGGAGATGAATATAGTTTTTGGGGAATATGGAAAACAAATATTCATCTTTTTGGAGTTGAGGAACCTTCCTCGTCTGCGATGTTGCTTCTTTTTGGCGCTGATAGATTTGGAAGAGATCTTTTTTCCCGCACTATGGCAGGAAGTAAAGTATCCATGACTGTTGGATTAATCGGAACTTTTATAAGTGTTGTAATAGGGGCAATAATTGGTGCACTTTCAGGATTTTACGGAGGCTGGATAGATATTTTATTACAGAGATTTATAGAACTTTTACGTTCTTTCCCAAGAATACCTTTATGGTTGGCTTTTGCAACTATCCTTCCGCCTAACTGGCCAAGTACGTGGGTCTATATGGGCATTGTTGCTGTTCTTTCTTTGATAGGATGGATGGGGATTGCAAGAGTGGTCAGAGGCATGGTTCTAAGTCTTCGGGAGAAAGATTTTGTTCTTGCAGCAAAAATATCTGGAGTATCAGGTTATAAGATAGTAATCAAACACCTTATTCCAAACACTCTAAGTTATCTTATAGTAGTTACAACGCTCTCTATTCCCGGAATGATACTTGGCGAGAGCTCAATAAGTTTTCTTGGACTTGGCATAAAAGAGCCTATGACAAGTTGGGGACTTCTTTTAAAACAGGCACAGTCACTAAGTGCATTACAGACTACTCCATGGCTTGTGATTCCGGGCATATTTATAATGCTTGCTGTTCTTTCATTCAACTTTGTAGGTGATGCTCTACGTGATGCCGTGGATCCCTATAGGACGGTAGATAAACTATGACTTACGAAAACAAAGTAATAGACGTAAAAAATCTCAAAACATATTTCCGCGGGTATGACGGTATGATAAAAGCTGTGGATGGAATATCTTTTTTCTTGAAAAAGGGAGAAGTACTTTCACTCGTCGGAGAAAGCGGATGTGGAAAATCAGTAACGGTAAATACCATAATGGGACTTATAAAATCTCCTCCAGCAACAGTATCGGGAGAAATTATATACAATGGAAAAAATTTAGTCGGACTGAAACAGAATGAATTTAAAAACATACGCGGAAATAAGATTTCTATGATCTTTCAGGAACCAATGTCTTCTTTTGATCCTCTCTATACTATAGGTCAACAGATAAATGAGATAGTAAAAGCCCATATAACGTCAAACACTGAAGAATCTAAAAAACTCATTATTCATGCGCTCAAAAACGTTAATATACCTGAACCGGAAAAAAGGTACAACGAGTATCCTCATGAGATGAGTGGAGGAATGCTGCAGAGAATTCTTATCGCTATGGCTTTAATAACTAATCCAGATATAATAATTGCTGATGAACCCACAACAGCACTCGATGTGACGATTCAGGCACAGGTATTGAAGCTGATGAAAGAGCTGCAGAAACAGTATAACAGCTCTATAATATTTATTACTCATGATCTGGGTATAGTCTCGGAAATTGCTGATAGGGTTCATGTTATGTATGCAGGAAAAATAATTGAAAAAGCTTCTGTACAGGAAATATTTGACCATCCCCTTCATCCTTATACCCAAGGTCTTTTAAACTCAAGAGTTAAAAAAGAGTATAAAGGACGTGATCTGCCATTTATAGAGGGATATGTCCCAAAACCAAATGAATTTCCCAATGGGTGCCGTTTTAACCCAAGATGCCCTTTCAAAAAAGAGATATGTACTTCAGAAGAACCCAAAGAATCTTTAATTAATGAAGAGCATTCTGTTTGCTGCTGGCTTTACAAGGAAGGTGAGAACAATGAAAATTCTTGAAGCTATCTCGTTAAAGAAGTATTTTCCTATAAGATCCGGAGTTTTTCTTCAGGTATGTGGAAACGTTAAAGCATTAGAAAAAGCAGACATCAAAATAGAGCAAGGGCAGACTATAGGGGTAGTCGGCGAGTCTGGATGCGGCAAAAGCACTCTCGGAAAGCTACTGCTTAAACTGTATGATCCTACTGATGGCAAGATCATTTACACAGATAAAGAGAACAACTCTTACGATATTACTTCGAGAATAAGCAAGACGGTTGCCTCAAAATTCCGACGGGATGTTCAGATGATTTTTCAGAATCCTTTTGATTCACTTGATCCTCGAATGAATATATACGATATAATAAAAGAACCTATTGCAGCTAACGGCATGTATAAAAACAAAAGAGAAATGAACAACTATATCGCTTCATTACTTACAGGAGTCGGACTTTATCCGGAATACGCATCACGTTATCCGCACGAATTTTCAGGTGGTCAACGGCAAAGAATTGCTATTGCAAGAGCCATGGCCGTAATGCCAAGACTAATAGTGTGTGATGAACCTACATCCGCTCTGGATGTTTCAGTTCAAAGCCAAATTATCAATCTTTTAAAGCATATTCAGCAGGAAAACAGGATGTCGCTTATTTTTATCTCTCATAACCTTGATGTAGTACACCATATGAGCGATAGGATAATAGTAATGTACCTTGGAAATATTGTTGAAAGCTGTGCCTCTGAAGAACTTTTTAACAATCCACTTCATCCTTATACAAAGACTCTCATGTCATGTATTCCTGCTTGGAATCCGAAAGAAAAAAAACTTGGAAAAACCATCACCGAAGGTGAACCTCCAAGTCCTATAAATCCACCAAACGGCTGTCCTTTTCATCCACGTTGCCAGTTAAAAATGATTGAATGTGAAAAAGTCAAGCCTCTACCTCATGAATGTGAAGAAGGGCATTCAGTGGCTTGTCATCTCTATAAAAAATAATATACGCCAGACAGAAGAAAAACTTTTGTCTGGCATTCTGTATTAGATTATTTTTGAAGCAGCTTTTCTCAGTCTATTCATTATAGCTATTCCTATCGCCTTATCCGGAACACCTTCAATTATTATGGCATCATGAGATTTTTCATACTTTCTGAACATGGAAAATATTTTTGCACCTATCTCATATAAATTGCTAATCGTTCCAATACACTGCTTATCGTACCCTATCGATTCAAATATACTTGAATGTTCCTCAAGGAATAAAAATATAGGATTCTCATAAAATGAAAGATTATCAGAAATCTGTAAAAGATCTATTTTCTGTTTATATTCAAACAAAATTACCGGAACACAAGGACTGTAATGTCTATACTTCATTCCCGGTGCAAGAGCTACATCAACAGTGCTCTGGCCGTAAACAAAATCAGGTATAATTACTTTACCAAAAATTTCCTCTATCTTTTCAGGTGGAATGGGGCCTGGTCTTAAGATAACCGGAGCAATTCCGGTAACGTCAACTACGGTAGATTCTATACCAAATTTCAAATTTCCTGAAGTAATTATATAGTCAACCTTTCCATTCATATCTTCTATTACATCATCTGCATTGGTCGGACTAGGACGGCCTGATATATTGGCACTTGGAGCAGCTATAGGAAAACCAGAAAGCTCTATGAACCTTTGGGCAGCAGGATGTGCAGGGAACCTTATTCCTACGCTTTTCCGAGAAGCAGTAACTATATCTGGAATCATATCACGTTTTTCCAGTACAAATGTAATCGGACCCGGTACAAACTCGCTGACCTTATAAAGCAGCTTATCACTTATATGGGCATACCTTTTAAATCCCTCTACACTGGAAATATGGACAATCAAAGGATTATCAGAAGGACGTCCTTTTGCTAAAAATATTTTTTGTACAGCATTATTACTCATGGCATTAGCTCCTAAGCCATAAACGGTTTCAGTCGGAAAAACAACCGTGGAATCATCCTTTATTTTTTCTGCTGCCTCTTTTAGCTTGGATACATCTGGGTTGAAATCGTCTACCTCAATCTTTTTGGTTCGAATAAACATAATTAATCACCTTCATTAATTTTACCTGCATAATATACGCGTACAAAAATATTATATATTCATTATTTGAAGTTTTGATTCATATTTTTTTAAATTGTGTACTGAATTAACATTCTTAGAAAAATGAAAGTTTTTTCATACAGGAATAAGAATTTCTTTGATTTTCATAGAAAAAATATGATATTGATTTTTCCGTAATACCCATAGTCAATAAATTACTTTATGTAAAATAGCTTTTTTAGTTTTTCAATGTTAGAATTTTATTACTACAGAAAAAGGAGGTAACATATGAATCTCAGTATTTATGATGGAAAGATATCGAATATCGATTATTTGGATCTTCTGATGATTGATATACACGGTAATATCAGACACGTTAGCTTACCAAAAAATTATGTTTCTGAAAAGGTAATTAAAGAAGGAATAGGTTTTGATGCATCAAATTTTGGCTTTGCAAAGATAGCAAAATCAGATATGGTTGCTGTTCCGGATATGACTACCGCCTTTCTTGAAGAAAAAGAAGGATACAAAATACTTCACGTGTTTTGCGATGTAATAAACCCTTCTACCGGAGAGATATTTGATCAGTACCCCAGAAACATAATCAAAATGACCAAAGATTACCTAACTAAGAACATGATAGCTGAAGATTTAAAAATGCTTGTTGAACTTGAGTTTTATGTATTTGATACTGTCAATTACTCCAGTGGAATCGATCATTCTTATTATAATGTCGAAAGCATTGAAGGAATAGGTGAAAGCTATAATACAGAAGCAAGATTCGATATCAAGGCCGGATATCACAGACTGTATCCTGAAGAGAAATACTTTACATTCCGAAATGCCATTGTTGATCAAATGCAGGCAATAGGGATACCTGTAAAGTACCATCATCATGAAGTTGGAGCTTCACAGCTAGAAATTGAACTTGATTTTATATCGATAGATCAGGTTGCAGATAAGGTTAGCCTTACCAAATGGATTATAAAGTCTATTGCTCAGGAGTTTGACTTTAAGGTTACCTTCATGCCCAAGCCTATGTATAAGATGCCTGGAAGCGGCATGCACGTTCACCAGTTTATGGAAAAAGGCGGAGCAAGTATTTTCATTGGTGACAAGATTCATGGATTGAGTGAACTTGCACTTAATTATCTGTGCGGTATACTTGATCACAGTTTGTCAGGCTCGCTTTTAGGTTTTACCAATCCAAGCACCAACTCTTACAGAAGACTTGTGCCTGGTTATGAAGCACCTATAAGCGCTACTTTTGCACAAGGAAGCAGAAGCGCTGCGATAAGGATACCGGGATATCTTAAGAAAAATTCCGTAAGGATAGAGTACAGAACAGCTGATGCCTCATGTAATATTTATTATGCACTTTCTGCTATGGTGCTTGCTGGAATCGACGGCATAAACAAAAAAAGTGACCCTATTAAAAAAGGCTATAATTCAGATATTGAGCTTGAAGATAAGATTTTTCCAATTGATCTCAGAACAGTTCTTAGTGGTCTTAAGAAAGACAGCGAGTATCTCAGGGTTGTTTTCCCAGAGTCTCTTATAAATGAATGGATAAAAATAAAGTCTTGGTTTTCATTTCACCTTTTCTCCTTTTTTTTC
>CALMRR010000147.1 GCA_937871925.1 uncultured Petrotoga sp. | reverse complement strand
CGGGCTATTTTTTTTCTGTAGAGGCTGATTTTTATGAACCTCCTGTTTTCAACTCCACCCGGCACATTCTTAAGCGTACACCTGATTGTCTTATCTTCATGATCTGTCTGTAGATCCAAAATTCAGAGGACTGGGAATAGGTAACCTTCTTTTAGAAAGACTGGTTGAAAAAGCAAAAGAAAAGGCTCTTAATAGGCTTTCTTTAATTGCCATTGACGGGCTGGTTCCATATTGGACCAAAAACGGTTTTTCCGTTGTAACTGCTATACCTCAAAAGCTTTCAGACTGTCTGCAAAGCTACGGAAAATCCTGTACATATATGCTCAGAATCATATAAAATAAACAGCCTTATGATATGAACTGACCCCCTAAAAGTTGGACAAGAACCCAACGAAAAGGAGGTCAGTTTATTATGAGGGTCTACTCTTTAAGCACAATCAAAAGTTTTTCTGCCATCTCGTCAATCTGTTGAAAAGTAATGTTAAGAGCCGGAAGTAAACGGATTATACTTTTCCTTACCAGATTTAGAAGAATAAAATTATCAACTCCTTTTTTCAGGAGGTTTTCCACCGGTTTTTCCATAACAGCTCCCAACATAAGACCTATTCCTCTTACTTCTGCTATGTTTTCTCCTGTCAAAGGCTTGAGCTTTTTCCTTAGATATTCAGACTTTTCATTTACCTCTTTGACAATTTCTGATATCTTGTCTGTTATTACACGGGCACCGGCAAGAGCAACCGGATTAGGAGCAAATGTCGAGCCGTGATCTGGATCTTTGAGAATACTTCCGCTTTCTTCAAGAAATACTGCTGCTCCAAGCGGAAGGCCTGCTCCAAGTGATTTGGCAAGGGTTATTATATCCGGCTCAAGTGAATAGTTCTGGTATGAATAGATCTTTCCCGTCCTTCCTAGCCCAGCCTGAACCTCATCGCTTATAAGAAGAAAACGATACTCTTTATGGTACTGTTCTATCTTTTGGGCAAACTTTTGTGTTAGCGGGACTACTCCTCCTGAACCCTGTATGGGTTCAACAAACATGGCTGCTGTATTCTGACCGTTTTCAAGCATATACCTGTCAAGCTCTTCACAGTCATTTATATTCAGACAAACGGTATTTTCAAGTAATGGCATGAACTGTCCTGTAAGAGTTTCAAATCCGTTTACAGAAAGAGCTCCAAGTGTTCTGCCATGAAATCCGTTTTTAAAAAAAAGTATCTTGTTTTTACCAACAGTGCTAATTTTTTTCACGGCCTTTAAAGCTGCTTCAGTTGCCTCGGTACCGGAGTTGGTAAAAAAAACCTTTCCTTGTTTACCGGAGAATGCAACCAGCCTATCTGCAACATATACACTGTCTTCATCCAGAAAGTAGTTCGAAAGGTGTGCATATCTGCTTATTTTATCTATGAATGCGGCTGACACTTGCGGATGGCAGTGTCCCAGACTCATAACTCCTATTCCGGAAAATGTGTCCAGATAACGATGACCGTAGGTATCGTATATATAAACACCATCTGCACGTTCCACCGTTATATCAAACGGGTGGTACATCTCAAGAAGGCTTCCATGGTTTTTCATAGATCGAACTCCTTTATAAGGGCGTTGACTATGTCATCTTTATATCTGTTTTCAATAAGACAGGAGATCTTTATATCTGATGTGGTTACAAGCTTTACAGGAACACTGTCCATGGCTTTAAAAAAAGAAGAAGCTACACCGGTACTTGTTTTCATACCTATCCCCACAACAGAGACCTTTGTAAATCCTTTTTCATACGTTACATTGCAATTTTTAAAATCAATAAGAAACTTTTCAAGTATATCCTCAAGTTTTTTCTCATACTCCTGTATGACAGTAAAAGAAAGCTTTAGTCCTTCATCAATACCTATTATAGAAATCATATCAACATTCAAACCATCTTTTGCGACTCTTTCAAAAATTTTATGTACCAGCTTATAATCAAGCGGCAGATTAGAAATCACAACCCTGGTTTGGTTTTCCATTACGCTAAGACCGCTGACCACAGGATCTTCTATGTTAGTCTGCATTACGTATGTTCCCTCCTCTTCGCTGAACGTTCCGGCACAGTAAAGCACCACGCCGTATTTTTTAGCTATTTCGACAGATCTGTCATGAAGTACTTTGGCACCGGAGTTGGCCATTTCAAGTATCTCATCATAAGAAATACTTTTCAGTTTTTTGGCTGCCGGATGAAGTTTTGGATCAACGGTATATATTCCTTTTACATCGGAATATATTTCACAGTTGAACTCCAGTGCTGCGGCAAGTGCCACTGCCGAAGTATCGGAACCCCCTCTTCCAAGAGTGGTAAGATCCCCATTATCGGTTATACCTTGAAAACCTGTTACTACAACCACATCATAGTCCATGAGAAGTTTTTTTATCTTTTGCACATCAAAGTTCTTTATTCTTGCACAGTTAAAATCAGATGTGGTCATTATGCCTGCCTGAAAGGCATTTATCGATATGGCATGAACCCCGGCCTGCTTCAAAGACATGGAAAGAAGTGCAACCGATATCTGTTCACCTGTTGTAAGAAGCATATCCATTTCACGCGGATCAGGAACAGAAGATACTTCTCCTGCCAGCTTTATAAGATTGTCCGTAGTCTTTCCCATTGCTGATACTACAACCACAACTTTATCGCCTTTTACGGTTCTGTCTTTTATTTTCATGGCAACTCTTTTTATTTTTTCAGTGTCAGCCACTGAAGAGCCGCCGTATTTTTGAACCACTGTCATCTTTGCCGTCCTCCTTATAATCTTACAACTTTCTCAGTTCCTGCAGAATCTGCGACTTTCCTCTGGTTTTTTCATCAACATGTTTTATAAATTTTGCCGGAACCCCTGCAACAAGAGTGTTGGGAGGAACATCATTTATAACAGCCGACCCGGCGGCGACTACCGCTCCGTCTCCCACCTTTACTCCCTCAATTATTATGGCATTTGCACCTACCAGAACATTATTTCCTATGATCACAGGCTGAGCACTCGGAGGTTCAATAACTCCTGCAACTACGGTTCCAGCACCTATATGGCAGTTTTCACCGATCACGGCTCTGCCTCCCACAACCACATTCATATCTATCATGGTGTTTTTTCCTATACTGCAGCCTATATTCAGAACTGCTCCCATCATTATAACGGCATTTTCACCTATATCTACCATCTCCCGTATAATGGAACCCGGTTCTATCCTTGCTTTGTACTTTAAAATATCTGCAAGTCCAACAGCCGAGTTCACTCTGTCGGATAATATTTTCTCACCGGTAATCTTTTCATGATTTTCCGCGCGGAATTGTAGATACTTTTTATAATCGGCGAATATAACTCCCCACTCTCTACTGCCGAAAAACTGAATAT
>CALMRR010000146.1 GCA_937871925.1 uncultured Petrotoga sp. | reverse complement strand
ACCAGTAATGGCTGAAGCTATCCTTTGTATTTCGGCATTGTTTACTGTTATCTGTGATTCTGCATAATCTTTAGCATAAAGGTAGGCTGTCCTTTCGGCTACTGTGGATATAGTACCGGCCCTGAAGACATAATCTTCACCAAAAAGCTCTTCTATATACTTGTGCGCCCTGTTCTGGTACTCTCCGGAAAAGTTAAGGTCAATGTCTGGAACCTTATCTCCTTCAAAACCCATGAAAGTTTCGAAAGGTATCTCCTGTCCATTTTTTAGAAGCTTTTCACCACATTTGGGACAGCTTTTATCGGGAAGATCGTATCCCGAACCATATTCACCATTTGTAAAGAATTCGGAATACTTGCATTTGGGACAATGGTAATGAGGACTAAGAGGATTGACCTCTGTTATTCCGATCAACGTTGCAACTATAGAACTACCGACAGATCCTCTTGATCCAACTACATAACCGTCATCGTTAGATTTTTTTACAATTTTCTGAGCAATAAGGTAGAGCACGGCATAACCATGCTTTATTATAGAGTCAAGTTCTCTGTCAACACGTTTTTTTACAATCTCCGGCAACGGATCACCGTAAAGTTCTATGGCCTTTTTAAGTGACATTTCCTTTACAGTTTCCTCTGCACCTTCGATTTTAGGAGGATTGAGTTTCTTGGTAAGAGGTTTGATTTCTTCTATCATATCGGCGATCTTGTTTGAATTTTCAATAACCACTTCTTTTGCTACAGAGTCATTGTTAAATATTTTTTTAGCCTGTTCCAGCATTTCTTCAGTAGTTCTGAAATATCTCAAGGCTTGTGTGGACTGCCTTTTATCGTTGAATCTGAGGGCATCATGAAATTTCTTGTGACCCTTTTCCGCATAATGGACATTTCCTGTCATTACAGCCGGAATTCCAAGCTCTTTGGAGATATCGTACATAAGACGATAAAATTCAGCAACCTTTGGAGCTGATATCTGATCTCCAGATTCAAAAGCTTCAATAGGCATAAGTTCTATGTAGTCATAAAATTTTGCCCTTTCAACCAGTTCTGCTCTGTCGGCAGCCCTTATAAAAGACTCTGCCATCTCTGAAAAACCACATCCACTTCCTATAAGCAGACCTTCCCTGAACTGTACGAGTTCACTTTTCAATATACGTGGAACTCTATAAAAATGTTCTGTATGAGAATTTGAGATTAACTTATAAAGATTTTTAAGACCGGTTTTATTTTTGACAAGTATTGTCATATGGAACGGGCGCAGGCTCTTGTAATCAATAAATTTTTTAAGATTTTCAAAATCCTTAAGAGTTGTAAGATTTCGTGCTTTTGCCATTTCTATAAGTTTTATAAAAGCTAGTGCGGTAACGTGGGCATCCTCATCTGCCTTGTGATGGTTGAAATCTCCCAGTCCTAATGCTTGAACTACCTTGTCCAGAGAGTATCCGGATAGATTTAGAAGCGATTTGGATAAAGAAAGCGTATCTATGTAGGACTGTTCAAAATCAACATTCAAAATTTTTTTTATCCAAACTCTAAGAAACCTGTAATCGAAATCAGCATTATGGGCAACAAGAACACTGTTCTCAATAAAACTCAGAAATTCTGGGAGAACTTGTTCTATACTTCTTTCGTTTTCAACCATTTCATTGGTTATCCCTGTTATCTGTACTATATTAGGCGGAACCGGGGATATAGGCTTAACGAGACTGTGAAATCTGTCTATAACTGCATTATTTTTTACTTTTACAGCACCTATTTCTATTATTTCGTTTTCCCATGGGATAAGTCCTGTAGTTTCAAAATCGAATACTACATACTCGCAACTATCTACTTCCCTGTCCGGACCAAATAATTTTATTATATTTATAAAATCATCCACAACGTAGGATTCTGTTCCAAATATTGGCTTAATACAATTTGATACTGCTGTATCATAAAATTCAGGAATGCTCTGAACCACACCATGATCGGTTATGGCAACTGCTTTATGTCCAAACTCTTTAACAATTGACACAATATTCTGAATGTCCATTGTTCCATCCATTGAACTAAGTTTTGAATGTACATGCAGCTCGACTCTCTTTTCTGTACTAAAATCCTGACGTTTGGGCAGTTCGTCCATCTTTATATTAAAAGGTTTGATGACATAATCATTTATATAGTTATCTCTGTTTATCACTCCATCAATAAGGATTACATCATTTACCTTAATTTTTGAGTTAAGAGATTCTGCATTGTCGTTCATGACTTTTACAATAAAAGAGTCTGATTCATCGGTTATGTATAAAGTAAGAATTCTTACCTTATCGTTATACTCTTTGCTGAAGATCCTGCCTTTTGTTACAATGTAAGAACCCTCTGACATAGGAATTGATTCGATAGGCATAGGAAGTTTTTTAAAGTCTTTACCAAGGAGAAGTATATTTTTTTCGGACAGTATTGCAGAAGTTGATCCAAACTCTTTTTTTTCTTCTATGGGTTTCATAGATTCATCAATCTCAAAGGAATAAGTAAAGTTTCCTGATATACAGTTATGAAGAAAAACGTCAAAATCTTCTTTCATTCTTTTTATTCTTTCAACTGCAAAAGATGAGCTGGTTTTAAAAACAATGTTTTTTTCAGATACCTGTGGATATAAAAGTTTCAAATATTCCTGAAGATTATTGCCGGATATTATGTTCTGCCAGTCATCTGCAAACTCATCAAGGCTCATCTTTTTAAAACAAGAGATACTTACTTTGGTTTTGAGCATGCGGCTTATAAGAAGGCGTATATTCTTTTCTGTCTGTTCATTAATTTTTGTTTCCAGATATATGGAAGCTTCATCCTTTTTAATCTCAATACTTCCTTTCATCATAAATGGGTCAAATCCCAGACGGTCTTCCCAAAATTCTTTCAATGCCTGCATTATATGTTCCTCCTGAAATTTCCATGGCAGAAAGCTACGGCCAGAGCATCTGCAGCATCATCTGGTGTTGGGGTCTTGCTTAGGTTCAGTAGTATTTTCAGAGTTCTCTGGATCTGGCCTTTTTCAGCTCGTCCATATCCTGTAACGGCCTGTTTTATTTGAAACGGAGTATATTCAAAAACAGGTATGCCTGCTTTTTCTACAGATAGTAGGATTACCCCCCTTGCTTCTCCTACTGCGATTGCAGTAGTAACGTTGCGAAAAAAATAGAGTTCTTCTACAGCTGCTTCATCAGGCTTATAGCTTTGAATAACCTCAGCAACTTTAATGTCTATGTCTAAGAGTCTTTTTGACAACGATTTATCTTTATCGGTAAGAATTACTCCATAATCAACGAGTGAAAAAGAATTGCCTTTTTTATCAAGGATACCTACACCTATTTTCCCATATCCCGGATCTATCCCAAGTATACGCAAAAGAACCTCCCAAAATTGAAATATAACTTTCAAGCAAAGAAAAGTACGCCCAATATAAGAACTTCTAAAGACTATTTTATCATCTTTTTGTTATCTTAAGACTGATCAAAAGTAATTGTATGTAAAAATATGCTTGCTGAGGATCAGAGCGCTTAAATAATAGGGAAATAAACGAGCAAAGATAAAAAAGATAAGCATAATTGAGATTCAAAAAAAAAATTCCCGATTTATAAGCTTTTTTCTTCTGGCAAACAGAAATAAAAAGGATTAATTACCAGTAATTAGGTTTGTATACCAAGAATTGAATCTTTATAATATGATGATACAATATATTGTATGACAATCTTTATCAGAGTATGAAGCATAGGAATACTTTTGATATTATTATAAAATCTTTTTGGAGGGTGGTCATGAAATCGATAATCAACAGGTACATCGGTAATAAGCTTTCGCAGAATGCATACAAGATTCTTAGAGACAGATATTTTTTAAAAGATGGCGACTCCAATTATCTTGAAAAAGACTGGAGCCAGATAGCTTTAAGGGTTGCACGTCATGTGGCAAGTGCGGAAATACTATATACTCAGGATATTTTGAAAATAAGAGAAGCAGAAGCAACTTTTTACGATCTTATACAGGCTAGAATATTTCTTCCAAATAGCCCCACACTTTTCAACTGTGGTAAAACAATGAAAAGGGAACTATTTGAAAAACCTTTATCAGAGATGACCATAGATGATTATAAAGAGATATTTTCATCGCGAACTCACCATAACATGCTTTCAGCATGCTTTGTAGTTCCAATGGATGACTCGATGAACGGTATATTTGATGCTGTAAAAAATGCTGCACTTATTATGAAGTATGGCGGAGGAGTTGGATATGACTTCAGTGCACTTAGACCCAAAGGCAGTTCCATTGCAGGTACCGGTGGAAAATCTTCAGGTCCTATAAGTTTTATGCACGTTTTCAACACCTCTGCTTCAACCATAGAACAAGGAGGTGCGAGAAGGGCCGCTCAGATGGCTGTTCTTAATTATAGACATCCGGATGTGCTTGATTTTATAAACGCCAAAAAAGACAATGACGGAAAGTCTGTTCTTAACTACTTTAATATTTCTGTAAACATAGATAATAAAAAGGAATTTCTTCAGTCGCTAGAGAACGATAGTGAGATAGAACTTTTTCACAAGGATTCCAACATAAGAAAGACAGTAAAAGCAGCAGAGCTTCTTGAAAAAATAACTTCAAATGCTTGGAAGTCAGGAGATCCTGGAATTCTTTTTCTTGGGGAACATAATAAGTTTTATGCCATGGCAGACCATACGCCTGTTTGTTCAACCAATCCATGCGGTGAAGAACCATTACCTCCTTATGGTTCATGCAACCTAGGTTCAATAGATATTGCAAAACTGATTAACGACATAGATTTCAACAGCACTTCTTCTGAAAGTATTGAAACTTTCAGAGAGATAGTTTATTGGTGTGTTCGTTTTCTAGATAATGTAATTGATGTAAATGTATATCCGCTTGAACAGATCGATAAGGTATCAAAGGAGCAGAGATTTATCGGACTTGGCTTAATGGGTATGGCTGATGCTCTATATATGAAGGATGTAGCGTACAATTCCGAAGAAGGCAGAAAGCTTATGGCAAGAATAACCGCCGCACTGGCTTATTATTCTCATCTTTCAAGTTCTGAGCTTGCAAAGGAAAGAGGAAATTTCCCTGAGTTTAACAGATCAAGATACAAAAATGGTTTTATTCCATTTCCTATGCTTGACGATGATTACGATGACGTATTGAAATTTTGGAACAATAAGATACGCGAACATTTTTCCAACGAAGCACGTTTCCATAAAAGGAATGTTCAGACCAACACAGTAGCTCCTACAGGTTCAATTTCCAATATTGCTGATACTTCAAGCGGTATAGAACCCAATTTCATGCTTGCATACGTAAGGTATATGACTGATAAGGAAGGAAACAGAGTTCCGTTACCTTATATCAATTCTGTGCTTGTACAGAAGCTTAACTCACACTTTGACGAGACTCTTCAGGCAGAAATAATAGAAAAAGGAAGTATAAAAGATATAAATGAAATTTCTCAGGAAATTAAAGATGTATTTGTTACCTCAATGGATATTTCTCCTATGGACCATCTGCTTGCCCAGCATGTGGTTCAGAGTTATCTTGATGCATCATGTTCAAAAACAATAAATATGCCTAAGAGCACTTCTGTACAGGAAGTGTACTCAATATACAGAAAAGCGCTGGAGCTTAATATAAAAGGCATAACCATATACAGAGACGGAAGTCTTGAAACACAGGTACTTACTTCTCAAGCTGTAAAAGACGGAGAACAGCAGGATAAAAAGATAGCGTTTTTTGTTATTGATGAGAAACATAAATTAAGAGCTAAACCAAGGAAAGAGACACTAAAAAGTGTAACAAGAAGATACAAAACCCAGACTGGTACTGTATACATAACAGTTTCATTTGACGATAACGGCGAAGCTGTAGAAATATTCCTTTCTGACGGTACCGAAACAGCCGAAGTAATTGGAAGATTGTCTTCAATAGCTCTCAGATCAGGTGTTTCAGCTGAAGAAGTAATCGAGCAGCTTACAAAGGTAAAAGGAAGTTACTGTTCAGGTCTTGGAAAGGAAATAAAAAGTGCTATAGATGATTTTTCCGCTCTTTGGAAGACCAATATAAGTTCTTATGAAATTCTTCAGGTAGGAACACCCAAAACCCGTGATGAAATTGAAAAATTTGTAAAAAACAATTCATTGAAGTTTGAGAAAGGCTATTATACTGACAGCGAAGGGAATATATACTGTCCAAGTTGTCTTTCAAAAAATTCACTTGCGATGACCGAAGGATGTACGAGCTGTAAAACATGCGGATGGTCGAAGTGTTCATAGAGTATGTACATACGATAACGGGTTGTAAAACTTGTATTATACCTTAAAGTTACCAAGAAATTATGGTATAATTAGATGTAATTATTATTCGGAGGTGTAAGATGAACTGTAAAGCATATCATGAAGCTTTTTTGCAGAAAGCCACGGAAGAGGGCTTTATACATGAAGACCATATTCATCCTGTTATAATATTCTGGATGGAGTTTACCCAAGATACTAAGAAAGGGTTTGTTGACTTTTTAAATGGAATAGATCCGGAATTTGCCAAGGATACTAGCGAGTACCTTGACAGGATTGACATAACCAAGATGGTTGCTCCCATATACTTCCCATTTGAGTTTGAAAGCGATGAACAGTTCGATTTTATGGCTTTTCTTGACCAGGTAAAAACTGTTGCAACCGTTCACGGATATTCCGTTCTTTCTGAAATATTTATAAAAGACGATGACGAATGTGATTGTGAAGAAGAATCAGAGTGCGGATGTGGCTGCGGTCATCATCATGATGATGAAGATAACGAAGAGTGTGAGTGCGACGAAGATGAAGAATGCGGTTGTGGCTGTGGTTGTCATGATGAAAATGAAACAGCTTATCCATCACTCTTTACAGAAGGGAAAGACGGTAAATGCTATATGACTACATTTAACTATGATACTAAAGAAGTTTTAGATGATTTTTCAGGCGAGTTTGAGAAAGACGATGATTTTGTAGCTGGACTCAGACTTCCCATAACACTTTGATAATAATAAAAGACACTGCACGAACTGCAGTGTCTTTTATTTAAATTTATGTAAATCAACGGAAATACTATACTTCTGTTTCTTTAGATAAAGCATTTATCTCGTTCTGAATTTTGATAATTTCTGCCTGATCCATCTGCAATATCTTTCCTTCCCACATGGCAACCTTTCCGCCTACTATAGTTCCGTATATATCTACGTCACAACCGACTTTAAGTGCAATCTCCGTAAAAGGAGTATTAGTCTTGAAAAGATACTTTCCTGTTTTATAGTTCAGTACAGTAAGATCAGCATCGGCGCCGGCAGCAACTTTTCCAAGTTGAGTTCCGAACTCTTCGCCTATAAACTGATAGTTATTCATAAATATTGTACGTTCTATTTCGTTGTAAATTATGGACTGTTTAGCTTTTCCGTTCAGTTTTTCGCTTATAAGCAATGCTTTAGCTTCCTCGAACAAAGAATAATCTATAAGACCTGTTCCTATTGCTATTTTCATACCGCGTCCCAAAAGGTCAAGAATATTCTTTGAAAATCCTATCTCTGTTACTTCTGTACGTATGCTTTTTATAAGCCTTATGCCTTTGGTGGCGAACAGATCCATCAGATCTTGTCCAATATTTACTGAAAAGACAATATCTATCTTTTTTGACAGAATATTCTGATTTTTAAGAATTTCAAGAAGTCCTTTTCCGTGTTTTAACATAGAATACCTGTCTTCCTGATTAAAATCAACCATAAGGATTTTGATTCTTTTACCCTTATCCATAAAGGTTCTCAAAAAGTCGTAGTCTTCGTTTTCAAGCCCCCATATACCCAACAAAGTTATTGAAGATATATCGTCGTTTGCCAACAGTTCATCTTTCAGCGCTTTATTTATACCGTTTTCAGAAAGTATTACAGGGGAGTACTTTATCTTTACTCCAAGATCAAGACTTGAACTATTCATGTCCGGAAGGTTCTTCGAAACAGGAATAGCTATTACAGTTGAAGTAAGTCCATTGTATATTGATTTATAAGCAGCCATTCTTACAAGTTTTTCAAAAAAATCATGACTTGAAAAAATCTTTTCTGAGTAACCATAAATTTTTGAAAATTTTTCATATGAAGGGAGGTCTGAATTAAGCAGTCTGTTTAGCAGGCCCAGCTCACTTATATAAAAACTTGAATATGGGTTGGACAAGCCCGGCATCACTATTTTTCCCTGCATATCGTAGGTTTCTTTATCTGAGAGTTTTTCGAATGGTCTGTCTGAAGTAACAAGATCAACGATCTTATCTCCTTTGATTACAATAGAGGCATCCTGTATCACTTCACCGATATTTCCTGTCAATAAGGTACAATTTTTTAAAATCACTTTAAAACACCTCCTCGAGGAAGATAAACTTTTATGTAAAAATTGATTAAATCTGGAAGTTTTTTAAATCTTTTGGGATCTTCAAGCATTCTAAATAGCCATTCCATTCCAAGCTTCTGGAAGAATATCGGAGCACGTTTAACTTGTCCGGCAAAAACATCAATACTTCCTCCCACACCCATTATAGCCTTTACGTTTAAATAATCGAAGTTTCTTAAAATAAACTCTTCCTGTTTTGGTATTCCCATACCTACAAAGACCAGGTCAGTATTTTTCGAGTTTATATCTTTTACAATATCAGCTTCTTCCGAAGAAGAAAAATAGCCATCATGAAATCCCGCAACAGTAATCCCATACTTTCCTATGAGTTTCTGTGCTGCGATGGAAGCAGTATCTCCACGGCTTCCAAGAAGATATACATTATATTTTTTATGAGAGGCAAGTTTGCATAAAAAATCCATAGTTTCTATTCCCGGACAGCGATCGGTTTTGTATCCGTTTTTTTTAAGGTACTTAACCACACCTATTCCATCAGGTACAGAAAAAGAAGCTTTTTTAATAGCCTGGGTGTATATATCGTTTTTAAGATATTCCATAAACATAAGTGCATTAACGGTCATTATCCAAACTTTTTTATCCTGCTGGATACATTCCTTAATATGCTCAAGTATATCCAACTTCTTACCGGTTAAAAAGGTTATATTCTGCAACTGAACTATATTCATTTATGAAAAATCACCTCAGTAATCTAAAAAAAGTATAAGCTAACACAAAGTAATCATAAATTTATTATCACTTAATATTCTAACACTTTTTTATATATCCGAACTCTAAATTAATTTAAAAGTAACTCTTGTTTACAATACGTTGAAAGAATTACTGATAATTCTATTTTCACTTCCGACATCTTATCTAAATATCAAATTGATAAAATTGTTATTAAAGAAAATGTGTGGTGGAGAGTGATTTTATGGAAGAAAAAGGTACTTATATTGAAAAATATATTGATGAGATAACTAAGTCTGCGATTCCTGAAAATATGCCATGTATTCCAACACGTACCAAAGGGCTTTTGTTTCCTAATACAGTTCTGCCAATGTTTATAGGAAGAGATAAATCGCTTCTTGCATTGGAAAAGTCTCTTGAAGCCTTCAACAGCTATATATTTGTGACATCTCAGAAGGTCTTGGAAAATGAGAATCCTTCGATAGAAGAAATATACCATACGGGAACAGTAGGCAGAGTTGTTCAAATTTCTAAAACACCGAACGGTGAATATAAAATTCTTCTTGAAGGAATTAAGCGTGGTCGTATAAAGAAGGTTATTGATGATAAATCTTTTTTTCTTTTTGATATAGAGATTTTAGAAGACAAGTTCAAAAAAACTAAAAAGCTTGAGGCACTTGTAAGAAAAGTAAAAGCTCTTTTCCAGAAATATATGGAGCTTACAAAAAAATTTCCTCCTGAAGCAATACTTGCAATAGATGAGACCAGTGAACCTGACGTTATAAGCGATCTGGTCGCTTCTGTGCTTCCGATAGAGCTTGAGGAAAAACAGGGACTTATAGAAAGTTATCAGACTCAGAAAAGACTCGAGGATGAGCTTGAAATACTTACTAGAGAAATAGAACTTCTTGAACTTGAGGAAAATTTAGAATCAAAAGTAAAAGAGAAGATAGAGAAGACTCAAAAGGAATTTTATCTTCGGGAAAAATTAAAAACTATACAGCAAGAGCTTGATGGAGGTACAGATGAAGAGATCTCCGAACTTAAGCAAATGCTTTTGAATAAGGAGTATCCAAAGTTTGTCAAAGAAAAGGCAGAAAAAGAAATAGAGAAGCTTTCAAAGATGTCCCCATACTCACCTGAATCAACTGTTGTAAGGAATTATCTTGATTGGATACTTAATATGCCTTGGAATACTGAGACCAAAGATTCAATAGATATAAGGATGGCAAAAAAAATTCTGGATTCGAATCATTATGGTCTTTCTGAACCAAAGGAAAGAATAATAGAATTTCTGGCAGTAAAGAAGCTTTCTGATCTGGCAAGAACTCCAATTCTTTGTTTTGTTGGAGCGCCAGGAGTCGGGAAAACAACTTTGGGAAAGTCCATAGCTGATTCGCTGGGCAGGAAGTTTGGAAGAATATCGCTTGGAGGATGTAGAGATGAAGCAGAGATAAAAGGGCACAGAAAAACTTATGTAGGAGCTATGCCTGGTAGGATAATCCAAACTATAAGGAAGTTGGAAGTTAACAATCCAGTGATAGTATTAGATGAAATAGATAAGATGGGTATTTCTTATCAGGGTGATCCTGCTGCAGCACTTCTGGAAGTTCTTGACCCAGGTCAGAATGCAACCTTTTCTGATAACTATCTTGAGATTCCTTTTGACCTTTCAAAGGTAATCTTTGTAGCTACTGCCAATGTTGTACATACAATTCCACCAGCTTTGCTTGATAGAATGGAACTTCTTGAAATTGCAGGTTATACAGATTTTGAAAAATATAATATTGCAAAGAATCATATAATAAAAAATGTCCTCCCTCAAAACGGGCTTAAAGCAGAGGATGTACAGCTAACCCCTAACGCACTTAAAACTCTAATATCAATGTACACTAGAGAAGCCGGAGTAAGGGATCTGGAAAGAACAATTTCACGGCTGATGAGAAAAGTAGCCGTAAAGTACGTTAAAAATCGAAAAAAAGTAGTAGTCAAGGAAGAAGAACTTAAAGAGTATCTGGGTACTCCTCCATTTTTTGAATCCGAAAAAAACGGAAGATCTGAAAGCGGACTTGTTACAGGCCTTGCGTGGACTGCTTACGGCGGAAGCATTTTAAACGTTGAAGCACTTACTTTTCCTGGTAAAGGAAATCTTATTCTTACAGGTAAACTGGGAGAAGTGATGCAGGAATCAGCTAAAATTGCTCTCTCTTGCGTTCGGGCTCGAGCCGGAGAA
>CALMRR010000145.1 GCA_937871925.1 uncultured Petrotoga sp. | reverse complement strand
ATGTATGCACAGCCTAAGGTCGGAGAAAGAATATTTGATATTGCTGCTCTTTCCAGAATTGCTATGGAAAGATGTAAAACAGCCAGAGAAGCCGTTAAGCTCATGGGAGAACTTGCTGAGAAGTATGGTTACTACGGCTGGGGCGAAACACTTACAGTAGCAGACACTAAAGAGGCATGGGTTATTGAGATGTGCGGCGATCCGGAAGGCAAAAGCGCACTTTGGGCAGCCAAAAAGGTTCCGGATGGCGAAGTGTTTGTTGAAGCCAACGAGTTCAGGATAAGAGAAATAAAGGTAAATGATCCTGATATGATGTGGTCTTCAAATCTTTTTGAAGCAACCAAGAAAGCCGGATGGTGGGATGGAAACGGAGAACTGGACTGGTTAAGAACAGTAAGCACAGGTGAGTACAGCCATCCTTACTACAGTCTCAGGAGAGTATGGAGAATATTTGACAGGATAGCTCCTTCACAGAAGTTCAGTGCATGGGTTGAAGATGGTTTTACAAAAGCATATCCATTCTCTGTAAAACCAGACAACAAGCTTTCGATAGCAGATATAATAGATCTTTACAGAGATTGGTATCAGGGAACCGAGTTTGATCTTTCTAAAGGCTTAGCGGCAGGTCCTTTTGGAAACATCAACAGATACAGTGGTTCAAGCAAGTTTGTAAAAGGTGACTGGGAAAGAGCAATTTCTGTTTTCAGAGCCTCATATACATTTGTTACACAGTCCAGGTCATATCTGCCAGATGCAATCGGCGGAGTATTATGGTATGGCGCTGATGCTGCACACAGCAGTGCATTCGTTCCTTTTTACTGTGGTATGAATAATCTTCCGAAATCTTATCAGATCGGAACACAGAAAAAAGTTGACAGAAATGCTGCGTGGTGGGCATTCAACTGGGTTTCAAACTTAATGGACATAAAGTTCAGCTACATGCTTACCGATGTTCAAGCCAAACAGAAAGAAGTCGAGGGAAAAGAATTCGCTATGCAGCCAATGATTGAAAAAGCTGCTCAGGAACTTTATAAAAAGGATCCTGCCCTTGCAAAAGAGTATCTTACAGATTATGCATGTGCAAATGCCGATTCAGTATACAAACAGTGGTGGAATCTTGCAGACTACCTTATGGTTAAGTATCAGGACGGTTACGTAAATATTCCTTCTGTAGCAAAATCAGTGGGATATCCTGACTGGTGGCTCAAGGCAATAGAGTTTGCTCCTATACAGTATCAAAAACCCGTAAAATAAAGGAGAGCGAGAATAATGAAAAAATTATTGCTTACAGTATTAATGGTTGCAATATCGATTACTTTTGCAATAGCATGTACAACCATTGCAGTAACCAAAGGTGCTTCCGTTGACGGTTCGACGAGTGTTACCCATTCATGCGACAGCGGTGACTGCGACTTCAGACTTATATATGTTCCTGCCATGGATCATGCACCGGGTTCAAGAAGAAATGTGTATCCTTATGTGGAGCCATTTCCAAGATATAACGGAAAAGATTTCGGTCCCAACTATGATCTTCCGGGATATCCTCTTACAGAGGCTTTAGGGAGCATAGAACAGGTTCCGCATACATATGCGTACTTTATGGGCTCATACGGTATAATGAACGAGCATCAGCTTTCTATAGGTGAATGTACATGTTCTGCAAAGGTGTATGCACAACCGAAAGCCGGAGAAAGAATCTTTGATATTTCGTCACTTTCAATGGTTGCTCTTGAGAGATGCACAACGGCCAGAGAAGCTATAAAGTTAATGGGAGAACTCGGAGTAAGATACGGTTACTACGGCTGGGGCGAAACACTTACAATAGCTGATACCAAAGAAGTATGGGTATTTGAAATGTGTGGAGATCCTTCAGGAAAAAGTGCTCTTTGGGCTGCAAGGAAAGTTCCTGATGGAGAAATATTCGTAGAAGCTAACGAATTCAGGATAAGAGAACTTCCAGAAAATGATCCTAACGTTATGTTCTCACCTAACCTTAAAGAAATAACCAAAACTGCCGGCTGGTGGGATGGAAAAGGCGATTTTGACTGGCTCAGAACAGTAAGCACCGGTGAGTACACACATCCTTACTACAGTCTCAGAAGAGTATGGAGAATAATGGACAGGCTTGCTCCTTCATTAAAGCTCAGCGCATGGGTTGAAGATGGCTTTACAAAAGCATATCCATT
>CALMRR010000144.1 GCA_937871925.1 uncultured Petrotoga sp. | reverse complement strand
TCCGTGTACAAATCCCTCCTGTGCCTGAAGAATTGCTCCTATGAGTTCTGTCGCTGCCGCTGCTCCTAATCCATGCCCCAAAAGAGCCTTGGATGCCTGTATGAATACTTTTTCAGAACTTTTCCCCAAAGCCTTTTTTACTGCTCTTATCTCCGAAAGATCACCAACCGGAGTTGAAGTAGCGTGACAGCTTACAAGATCAATATCTTCAGGACCAATACCCGACATCTCCATCGCCAGTTTCATCGCCCGTGCCGCCTGTATTCCCTGCGGATCTGTAGCGCTTAGATGATAAGCATCCCCTGTCATACCGAAACCGTTTATGAATCCATATATTTTTGCCCCTCTTTTCAAAGCGTGCTCATAATTTTCAAGCACAAGCACGCCTGACGACTCACCCATAACAAACCCGTCTCTTTGTTTGTCAAAAGGACGACACGCAGTAAGAGGGTCTTCAGACTGGCTTAGTGCCGTCATATTTGCAAATGCGGCTACCGGTAAAGGATCTATAGTCGCCTCTGCACCTCCGGCAAAAGCAGTATCTATATAACCGTGCATAATCATCATTGAGGCGATTATTATGGCATGAAGTGATGATGCACATGCACTTACAGTAGAAAAATTAGGCCCTTTGAGCCCCAGCTCCATGGATACTACTCCTGAAGGCATATCTGCTATCATCATAGGAATAAGGTACGGACTTACCGCTTTGGGTCCCTTCTTTTCCATGATTTCAAACTCCTTGTAAAGAGTTTTGAATCCTCCTATACCGGATGCAACAACTACAGCAGCGTTATCACGCCATGCTCCATCCGGTTCAAGACCCGAATCTTCCAAAGTTTTTTTGGATGCTGCAACAGCGAGCTGCAGAACTCTGTCATATCTTCTGGCACTTTTTTTATCCATATATTCACATGGGTCAAAATCTTTTATTTCTGCAGCCACCTTTACTTTATGACCTGTACTGTCAAACTGTGTTATATATCCTGTTCCTGTTTTCATTTTTTTTAGGTTTTCAATAAACTCACTTTTTGTCTTTCCGAGAGGATTAATACTTCCAACTCCTGTAACAGCAACTCTGTTCACTTCTTTTCCTCCTTCTAATTTGTTAATTTTGTATTATGACTGATAGTCATAATGTTTTAAAATAAAAACCGGAAATATCTTCTCCAGTAGTGATTATGAGCATTTAACAGACACATCCACATAAATGACAAAGTATTCTTTACAAAAAAATAATGACTATCAGTCATTATAACATATCGTTTTTTTCTTGTCAAGCCTGTCCAAAATAGAATGCTCTGTAGCTTTATACTATTCTTTTTTATTCTTATGAATATTATTGTGTAAACAGTTATTAATTTGGTTATTTATCTGAAAAAATTAAATGGTTAAATATATCCGAATATGATAAATATGGAGTGATTGTATGAGTATAGAGCTTCTTGCTCCTGCCGGCAACATGAACTGTCTGTATGCAGCGGTTCAGAACGGCGCCGATGCTGTCTATATCGGTGGTAAGGATTTTAATGCGAGACAGTATGCCGATAATTTTGACAGAGAACAGCTGGTGCAAGCTGTTCAGTACTGCCATGTAAGAGGCGTAAGGGTATATGTCACTATAAATACTCTTTTAAGCGATACTGAACTGAAAGAAATCCTTGATTATCTGATTTTTCTTTACAACGCAGATGTTGATGCCCTTATAGTGCAGGATCTTGGGCTTGTATGGCTTATACGTAGTTTAATTCCCGACTTTGAGCTCCACGCAAGCACCCAGATGACCGTACATAACCTGTATGGAGCCCGTTTCCTTGAAAAACTCGGCTTTAAGCGTGTAATACTTTCCAGAGAAATGTCACTTCAGGAAATTGAACATATAACTAGAAACTCAGGTATAGAAACTGAAATTTTTGGACACGGAGCACTATGCTTTAGTTATTCGGGTCAGTGCCTCATGAGCAGTTTCATAGGCAACAGGAGCGGCAACAGAGGAAAATGCGCTCAGCCATGCAGGCTAGAATATTCTCTCCTTGAAAACGGCAAAGAGGTCTCTTTTCCTTTTAAACATCTTCTAAGTACTAAAGACCTCAACACCTCAGAGATTATGCCGGAAATACTTAAAAGCGGAGTAAAGTCCCTTAAGATTGAAGGAAGAATGAAAAAAGCGGAGTATGTGGCAACCGTGGTAAGAGTATACAAAAAAATTCTAAACTCTGCTCCTCTCAATGATTCCGACAAAAAAGACCTGATAAAAATTTTTAACCGTCAGTTTACAACCGCATATCTTAAAAATCCTCTTAACTCTGTTGTTGCTCCCGAAAGACCTGACAATAGAGGGATTTATATAGGAAAGATTCTTTGTGTCTCTGAAAAAATCCAAATTAAGCTTGAGGATACACTATCTGTGGGCGATGGCATAAGAAATGCCGGAAAAGAAAATAATGGCTGGACTGTTAGAGAAATACTTTCAAACAACTGTAAAATCAACTCAGCTGAAAAAGGAGACACGGTCTGGATAAACTTTGACGGAAACCCAAAAACAGAAGACCATCTTTACAAGACATCGGACAGTCTGCTGTTAAAAAATGCTTCCTCCTCATTTCAACAGGATTTAAGAAAAATAGAGCTTAAGGGATTTTTCAAAGCCAAGATAAATGATAAAATATTTTTTATTGTTGAAGATGATTTTGGAAACAACATTTTCTGTGACTCGCAAGAAACTGTTCAAAAGGCTGTCAAAACCCCAACTTCAAAAGAACGTATCCTTCAGCAGCTTAACAAATGCGGTAATACTCCTTATGTTTTCAAAAATATTTACCTGGACTGTGATAACGAGATATCGGTGCCTATATCTTCCATAAA
>CALMRR010000143.1 GCA_937871925.1 uncultured Petrotoga sp. | reverse complement strand
TCAGAATTGACACTATATCACCTCTTTGATATAATCTGATTATAAGCAGACTTAAGGAGGAAATAGATGTTTGACGAATATAAAGATAGTGTGATTGAAGGATGTAAAAGAATAGTAGCTGAAAATTTAGTAAAAGGAACATGGGGAAACGTTTCTGTGAGTGATGGCGAAAGAATCTTTATTACTCCCTCGAACTTTCCATATGAAAAGCTTACACGTAAAGACATATCAGTTATTGATATGAATGGACAGATAGTGCTTTCAGAGCATAAACCTTCTTCTGAACTCAAAATGCATATTGCACTTTACAAAGCCAGAAAAGATATAAAAGCAGTAATACACACTCACCCAGTTTTTTCAAGTGCTGTTTCACTGGTGTGCGAAAAAATCCCTTCTCTTATAGAAGATTCAGTTATGATCTGTGGTGAAGAAATTCTGGTTGCACAGTTTGCTTCAGCCGGATCAGAAGAACTTGCGCATAATGTTGTAGAGGCTATGGGAAAGAACAATGCTACTATTATGAGGAATCACGGTTTAGTTACCATAGGCGATTCCATCAATGAAGCAATTACAGCATCGCTTGTCTGTGAAAAAACTGCTCAGATCTATATAGTCGCTCTTTCATGTGGAAATGTTTCAGTTATTTCTCCTGAGCAAGCCACACAGTTAAGGCAGAAATATCTTAAAAATTACAAACAGTGAGTCATGATGTTTTTATATGACCTGTGGAATCTATTTTAATCTTTCGGTTGTTGAATATTTCGAGCACTTCCCTTTGAGTACAGTTTGTCAGCGATGTAAACTCATTCAGAGTTATTCCTACGGTTATAAATTTATCCAGGTATGTATCAATTATGCTTGTAATACGGTCTCTCTTGTTGGTAATACAGACTGTTTTAAAAAGCTCATCCAAAAAAGTTATTCTGCTTATTTGACATTTTACCATCTTCATACCCAATGCGGGAAACTGTGAGATAACTGATTTTAGCTTTTCACCTGACATTTTCACCACATCACAGTAAACGTCGGTATATACTGTTGCCATACGGCAGTTGGAATTAAACATCCCTGCTTCGCCAAAGAAATCACCTTTTTGGATTATAGAAAGAAGAACTTCTTTTTTTCCAGAGTAACGGCCGACTTTCATTCCACCGTCCAATAAAAGATATCCTTCATTATTTGGATTTTCACCTTCTGCTATCAGAATAGTATTAGGCGGAACGTGTATTCCATATTTTTCATATAAACTCAAAAGAGTGTCGTTTTTGTTTTCAAGAAGATTTTTAAGATATGTAAATGATAATTTTTTAGAGTATTTTGCATGATCAAATGTGTTGTAAAGCTGTATGGCTTTCTCGGGA
>CALMRR010000142.1 GCA_937871925.1 uncultured Petrotoga sp. | reverse complement strand
AATTATTAAAAAACGTTTAAAAGACTTGATACATAAGTATTTTAAACAGTTGATGAAAAAACTTAATATATAAAAAATATGATATAATATTTTTAATCAAGACAAGTATAAAAAGTTTAAAAGTAACATAAATATATTATTCTAAAAACAAAAACAGGCATTAAGGGGAGAGCATGAATAAAGTATACTGGATTTCTCTGACTGGAAGCTGTAACTTTCACTGTAGGTACTGTTTCCAGGATTTAAATGGTTCTTTCAGAAGCAGTGGCGATATGAACGCTTATACGGCTCAAAGGGTAGCAGAGATGATTAACTGTACTGCCGACAAAGTATACAGGATTCATTTCTTTGGAGGAGAGCCTTTTTTAAACTTTGAAGTGATGAAGCTTATAACTGAAAGTGTGAAGGACAAAGTTGAATCTTTTTCTGTAACCACTAATTTAAGCATACTCAGTAATGAAATTGCTGAGTTTATAAAAAATAACAACTTCAGTCTTCTGATCAGTATTGACGGTATAAAAGCCTCGCACGATGCTTCAAGAGTATTTGCAGACGGTACGGGGACATTTTCAACGGTTGCCGGTAATCTTAAAAGCCTTTCTCAAAAGCTTAAAAAAGACAGTATTTCCATAGCTAAAACCCTTACAGTAAAAAATTATATGAATCTTTTCGATGATTATATGTTTTTTAAAGCTCTTGGTTTTAAGGTAAATGTAAATCCCGATATTAATCTTAATACAAATGAGCTGAACCATGAAGTTTTAAAAAACGAGCTGAAGAAGATCATGAAGGATATGATTTCTGACAATCAAAGCATAGAATTTTGGAATCTGAGTGAAAGTATCCGGACTGTAAATAACTTTCCATACGGTAAAAAGATCCGTAGCTCACTCTCAAGCTGTTACGATGCTTCCAATTATGTTACGACTATTTCTCCCCGCGGGGATCTTTATCCGTGTCACTATCTTTATGAGATGGAAGATGATTATAGTGCTACGCATAATATCTTTGGATTTAACGATGTGAGACAGATAGAAGAGACTTTCATCCGGAGTGTGACAGAGAGTCATGTTTTTTCACCGCTTAAGGAGAGTGAAGTAGATGTGCTAACTCAATATGGGATAGATGTCTGCGGCTGTAATGGCTGCAAATACCTTGACTTTTGCGCCGAACAGAAGTACTATGCGGCGCAGGGAAGCTGTTTTTACAAAAGATATAGGTTCAGAAAGGGTATCACTGAAAAAAATAAGAGCAGAAAGATGTGTATAGACAAAATAATCTATGATGCTGCCTTGGAAATTAAAGGGGAGTGACTGTATGTTCATCACACTTTGTTCTGAAAATCCCGCACTGGATATGAGTCACATGATATATCTGAAAAAAAATAAAATTGATTTTATATATAGAAACAACTGTTTTTTCATGGAAAAGAGTATCTTTGAAAAGATAGCTGAGAAAGAAATTGTTTATAAAGTGCCGACGGAGATACAGGCAATCTTTCCCACGGGAGTGCCGCAGGAGATGAAAAAGGTTTATGCAAGTCATGAAAAAAAGTATCTGAGAAATTTTTTGAACTATGATTCTGAAACCTACTACTACTCTATGACCCAAAGAATAAAAAAGGAAAGATTCGAACTGGCATATTTATTTGAAGGATATAAGCAGGACTATTTTAAGATTATGCCTGAATTTATACTTCCAAGCAAGAGCTTTTCCACAGACGGTACTCTTGAATGTATATACTTTTTGGGATCCAAGATAAAATCTCCCTTTGGACTTTTAGCAGCAATTGCCGGGGGATATAGCTTTCACTGCACTTATTTTTCAATACTTTTCAGCTATCAAATTTTTGAAAAATATTTTGTATATGCTTTTGTTTTTCATTACGGCTATGACGGATATGCGGATAAACATGAGGAGATAAAGAAGTTTATAGAATATATCAGGCAGAGCAGTGGGTTTAAGCTTGGAGACAAACATCCGCAGTTTTTGGAAAAAGAGTTTGAAAACATCTACTGTTCAAAATTTCCGGGGGAAAATTATATTTCAGATATTAAATATTTAGGAAAAGTCAGATATTCGCAGGATGACGGGGAGGGAGTATGAAAAAGGGGATAAAAATTTTTTTTGAAAACAACAGATGGCAAGCCTTGTTCCTTATTTTGGTGATCGCCGTTAATGTGGCAGTCTCTTTTCTGATTTCTCAGTACACTAAAAGTTTTATTGATACAAGCACCAATATCAAAGACGGTAGAGCGATCGCGGAAATATTTGCTGTTATAGCCATTATATATGGAATCCTTTTTATAATAGACACTTTGATCTCTTTTTTGGCTCACAGGCTTTTATATAGCGGTATAAAAAATCTAAGGCTGACGATGTTCAAAAAAATCATGGAGACCAAGTTTACTTACTTCATAGATAACTCTCCCGGTAAGATATGGGGAGATATTATAAACAATACTAACAAGGCATCGGTATTCTACCAGGCACTTATTCTTCTTCCCATAAGCCTGATTCAGGCTGTTGTCTATTTTGTCATAATATACAGGATAAACACTTCTTCGGCTCTGGTTACCCTCATGACACTGCCTTTTATCATACTGGCTACGTATTTTTTTGGTATAAAAATACGTAAACACGAGGCTAAAACTATGAGTATGTACAGAGAGATGTATGGTGACAGCGTGGAAGCCCTTACAGGCATAAAGAATATAAAGCTTTTTAACTCTCACGGTTTCTTCTACGACAGATTCATCAGTAAACACTCCTCGCTTAACAAGGAAATAGTAAGTACAGCAGTTTATACTCAGAGCTGGCAGAGTTTTTTAAAAGTAGTTACCAATCTGCTTCCGCTTATCATAATAGTTTTAGGGGTAAACTTTGTAAAG
>CALMRR010000141.1 GCA_937871925.1 uncultured Petrotoga sp. | reverse complement strand
CTCAAAGGAAGAAGTTTTTTGACTCTCAGGGATTTTACCACGGAAGAGATCATGTACCTGCTTAACCTTGCAAAGGATCTTAAGGCAAAAAAAAGAATGGGAGTAAGGGGAGAGTCCCTGAAGGGGAAAAATATCGTCCTTATATTTGACAAAGCTTCCACAAGAACCAGGACAGCCTTCGAAGTTGCAGCTTTTGACGAGGGAGGATGCGTTACCTTCCTTACCAACAGCCAGATGGGCAAAAAAGAATCAATAGAAGATACCGCCAAGGTTCTCGGAAGATCTTACGACGGAATTGAATACAGAGGTTTTTCACAAAAACTGGTAGAAGATCTTGCAAAGTTCTCCGGTGTTCCTGTATGGAACGGTCTGACCGATGAGGATCATCCCACGCAGGTTCTTGCAGACTTCCTCACCATGATGGAAAATATCTTCAAACCACTGAATAAAATGAAGCTTGCTTTCATAGGGGATACCAGAAACAATATGAGCAATGCTCTTATGATAGGCGCTGCCAAACTTGGAATGCACTATGTGGCCGTAGGACCACAGGAACTTAAGCCAAATGAAGAGCTCATGTCTCAGATGAAGGAAATAGCCAAACAAACCGGAGCAGTTATAGAGTACTCTTCCGACCTTAAAGCAGTCAAGGGCGCAGATGCTATATATACCGACGTATGGGTTTCCATGGGTGAAGAAGCCAAACTTGCCGAAAGAGTAAAGCTGCTTACACCCTACAAAGTAACCATGGATCTTCTCAAAATGACAGAGAACCAGGATGTAATATTCCTCCACTGTCTGCCTTCATTCCACGATTTTGAAACCGATGTGGCAAGAGATGCTAAAGAAAAGTATGGCTTTGATATAAGAGAAGTCGAAGATGAAGTTTTCAGAAGCAAGCATTCCAAAGTTTTCGATGAAGCAGAGAACAGAATGCATACAATAAAAGCCGTTATAATGGCAACTATTGTCGGCTAATAATCAATAAGGCCCGGTGATATATGAATAAAAAATTAGCAGTTGTCGCAATAGGCGGAAACGCAGTCAACAGACCCGGTGAATCGCCTACGGCTGAAAACATGATAAAAGCCGTCAGAACCACGGCATCTTATCTGGCAGATATGATACAGATGGGATACTCTCTCATAGTTACCCACGGAAACGGTCCACAGGTAGGAAACATTCTTATACAGCAGGATCTGGCAAAGGATACCATCCCTCCTTTTCCTATGGACTTATGCGGCTCCATGACACAGGGTTACCTTGGATACATGATAGCTCAAGAGCTTCATAATGTATTCATTGAAAGAAAGATAAAAAAAGATGTATGCACCGTGGTTTCACAAGTGGTAGTTGACGAAAACGATGATGGCTTCAAAAACCCTTCAAAACCAGTCGGACCTTTTTACAGCGCCGAATATGCAGAAAAAATGCATAATGAAAAAGGCTGGACCGTAAAAGAAGACTCCGGAAGAGGATGGAGAAAGGTTGTACCTTCTCCCATTCCCC
>CALMRR010000140.1 GCA_937871925.1 uncultured Petrotoga sp. | reverse complement strand
ACATTAACTTCGTTCTTGTTTTTAGTCTTATACTTTTCAACCGCATAGGAGTTTATAAAGAAAGAATCATCTTTTTCAAAATTTATAGTCATTTCTGAGGCTTGTAAAGTATGTTTCTCAAATTTGTAGACAACGTTTCCAAAAAGCTGTGCATAGGATACATCGTCTTCATCATTGAGATAAGCTATAGCTCTGTCTGCATAAGCCAGAGAATCCTTGTACTTTATGGTTACCGATCCTTCAAGTGTGACAGAGGTTTCGGAGAAAGTAAAGTCCGCAGCATCAATATATGCTGTAGCTGAGAATACTTTTGTTCCGGATAGTATAATAAAAAACAAAGAAATTATAAAGAGAACCCGTGAAAATGATTTATATATTAAGTGCATGGTATCATCCCAGCAAACGTTTCAGAGGTTCTGTAATTTTATACGATAGGCGTGTATCAAGTAGAAAGAAAAGTATTATTCCGCTTAATCCGAAGATCAAGTTCGGAATCCATGGTGCATATACGGGATTAATGATTTTTTCTTTTCCAAGTGCACCCAACCAAGCTCCTGATCCCTGATAAAGCACGACAAGCACAAATGTGGAGATTACACTCCAAGATTTGCTTTTCAGGTTCAGAAACAATGACAGACAAACTCCAAGCAATGATATCACAAGAGGAGCTAAGGAGTTTGCATACTTTTCTTGATAAGATACAATCAGATAAGACACATCCTCTCCAAGTTTTGAAAAAGTATCAATCTTCTGCTTCAACTCTCTTGTAGTCATATCGTTTGCTGTTTTTGCAAAGTTAAGAAATTCTTCAATATTCTTGTTTATATTGAGTTCAAGCTTTTTGAAAGACATATCCAAAGCCATAAAGCCATTATCGTCGACCTTGTATGCCCTTACATCGTCCATGTACCATTTATCTTCGCTTTTTTGAGCCTTCTGGGCATGAAAAAGTTGAACATTGTCGTAACTTACTTCGTAAAGAAGGAGATTATAGAGTATACCATTTTCCTTGTCCACTTGTTTTACAAAAAGGTATCTTCCGTCTCCGGCATCGACAAACTGATTTTCTTCTATCAGTGCTTCAGCCCTCTGATATATGTACTTGGCCATTGCGGACTTAGCTTTATAATTGGCGGTCGGAACTATGGTATCAAATAACAGAAAGGTAAAGCATGATAGTAACACTCCGATTATAATAAAAGGAATAACAAGCCTTTTGGTAGGTATACCAAGAGTTTGAAAAGCTATGATCTCATTGTCGTTTGAAAGTCTAGAGATTATCCAGAATATTGCAAAAAGGACGCCTACAGGTATACCCATCGATATAAAGTACGGTAAATTATACCAGATAAGAAGAAGAAGCTTATCAAATCCGACTTTATTTCTTACTATCTTGTCAGAAAGCTGATAGAGAAGCTCTACACTGACAAAGATAACAAAACCAAAAATTCCCATGAGGAAAGGACCGAAAAACTCCTTGCTGATATATTTTATAAGCCGTTTCATTCTTCTTCCTCCACCGAAAAAAAGAGATCCAGAGAGTTTTTTCTGCATCTGTATTTGTTTCCTGTTATAGCAAACACTATATTCTCAGCTATGTTTGTGCTCATATCCGAAAAATGTTCTATGTTTGAAAGAATATCCATATGAAGGCTTATGGACTCAATGCTCTCTTTTGATTTATAGAGGTACTTTTTGTATGCATGAAAAAGTGAAGAAGCTTCGTTATTGAGTGTACATATATTCTGGCAGGGATTAAAAAAAACAGAAGAAAACTCTTCGTTTTTAAGAGTTATAAGGTTAATATTTATAAAATCCGAAAAAACTCTCAGAGAAGAAGAAAAAGCTTCCTGGGTCTGTTTGAAAAGATCTTCGAAGCTTAAGACATTTATTTTCGGCGGATACTTCATCAATTCAATGTTAAGCTTAGCATTGCTTTCACACAGGTCAGCCATATTCTCAAAAATATAAACCAGTTTAAGTCCAAGTAAGTTGGCCTTAAGATATATTCCTGAAAAATTAGCTTTAGAAAGAAGGACCATTCCTTCATAATCAAGCTTGGCCTCAAGATAATCAACACGGTCATCCTGAGAGATGATTTCCTCCGAAAGAGGAATATCTTTTTGAAAGTATGCGTCACTGAACTTATAAAACATGCCCTGGACTATTCTCCCCATTCTTAGTACGTTGTTCAGGTATACAATAAGTGATTCTCTGAGATATGGAGTAAGAGGATTTTCCTGAATATATTTTTTTTCTTTCATTCAAATCTCCTGCCAAAAGCTAATTTTTGGTT
>CALMRR010000139.1 GCA_937871925.1 uncultured Petrotoga sp. | reverse complement strand
CAAAGCTTTCGGCTCTTTATAATAAGCCGGTGCTTCTGGTTTCAAAAGACGAACATTCCGCAAAAGGATCTGCAAGAAGTCCGGCCGGAATAAATCTTATGGAGCTTTTTAAAGAGGCCTCTAAGTACAATGTTTTCAAAGAATTCGGAGGGCATGAGCTGGCTGCGGGCTTTACAATTGATTCTCAAGACATAGATGCGCTTAGAATATCTGTAAACAAGGCGTATGAGGAGTTATACAAGGAACATGTACCTTATTACGAAGTATTTATAGATATGGAAATAGAAAATGTATGGAACAGTTTCTTTGAAGATATCGAAAGACTTGAGCCTTTTGGCTATAGAAATCCCGAACCGACTTTTCTTATAATGAACTCCCATGTAGATAATTTTAAGTTTTTTGGTAACGGAGTAGAAAACTTTGCAGCAAAAATGCGCAGTCAGAAAGATCTTATTATGGATGTGATAGGTTACGGTCTTTCTCAGAAGATGCTTGATCTAAGATATAACAGTCAGCTAAATCTTAATATGAATATGGTTGGCAATTTCAGAGTAGAAAAGATACACAACTCAAAAATAAGTTATCTTAAGTATTATCTTAAGGACTTTGAAATCAAGAATTTTGATATTAATTCGTGCGAATATAAGAACGTTGAAACCAACATTATACTGAGAGATGAGATTACCCGTATAAGCAAGCTGAATGTTATTACCGATAATCTCTCTTCAGAAAAGGTAAGTATGTTTCTTCCGCCAAGGATCAAGTATGCGACAATGCTTAAGAAGATTTCGGATTCTCTTTCTGCAAGCAGAAAAGTTGTTATAATAGGATCGTCACATATAGTTCTTTCGCATACATATAGTATAGTTTCGTCTTATATTACTCCATCAAATATCTATTACAATAAAAAGTCACGAATAAACAGCAAAGTTCTTTCGCATGAAAGTGTTTTTTTTGTTACGCTTCCTGCTTTCTTGAACAATCTGTCGTTTTTTAACGGAGATAACTTTGACATTATTGTGGACGAGCCATATTACATGATATCGCATCCTGCGGTTCAGAACATGAATGATTATAGCGAGTTTAAAAAGTATATTTCAGTAAAAAAAAGCAATATAATGGTCATAGGTTCTCTTTTTACTGAAAATATCAAGGATTTTTTTAAACACGCAGGATACAAAGTCCTTCTGGCAAACTTTAATACCTTTAACTATGAAGTTACCAAAGAGGAAAAACCTCTTTTAAATATTCTTATGGACTATAATGGAAGTTACGGTAAAAAACTTATAGTCATAAATGAAAAAAGGAAACAGGAAATTATTTCAGATTTAATAACTGAAAAGTTTAGTATTGTAGAAGAATCAATAAAAAAGTTCAGCGGTGATATGGATTTTTCAAAAAAATTACTTCTAAGGGAAAGTATAAAAAAAGATTCTGTGAACTATCTGATTACTTCGTATTCCAATAACGGTATTGCGATGGATATGAAAGATTC
>CALMRR010000138.1 GCA_937871925.1 uncultured Petrotoga sp. | reverse complement strand
TTTATAATCGGATCATATATGAACTGATTGGTTATTATGAGATCAGTACTTTCTATTTTAAATTCATGCACAAAGTCATTGAATGTGTCGTATTTAAAGATCTTGCTGCCTAGCTTGAAAAGCTCCATGCTATCATCCCTTTTTATGAAAATCTTTTTTCGTATTCTTCTGTCAGACTTTGTCTGAAATATGGGTGAGCTATCTCTATTAAGGCTTCAGCACGTTTTCTGAGAGTCTTTCCCCATAGATCAGCAACTCCGTATTCAGTTACAACATAATGCACATCGTTTCTTGAAGTTGTAACGGCACTTCCCTGTGAAAGAAAAGGTACAATTCTTGATACCTTTCCGTCACATGCAGTAGACGGCATGGCAATTATTGACTTTCCATCTTCTGACATGCTTGCTCCTCTTACATAATCCACCTGTCCGCCTACTCCGCTGAACTGTTTGAGTCCTATGCTCTCAGATGCGATCTGTCCCATAAGGTCTACCTGAAGACACGAGTTTATTGAGACCATCTTTCTGTTTTGCATTATCACCAATGGATTATTTACATAATCAACAGGATAAAGTTCAATCATCGGATTTTTATCGACAAAATCGTAAAGTCTCTTGCTACCCATGAGAAAAGTTGCAATCATCTTACCTTTATGAATAGTTTTATTTTTGTTTGTTATAACGCCTGCCTCAACCAGTTCTAATACTCCGTCGGAAACCATTTCGCTGTGTATGCCTAGATCCCTTTTGTTTTTCAGAAAAAGCAGCACTGCATCAGGAATGGCTCCTATTCCTAACTGTAATGTTGAACCATCTTCTATAAGAGAAGCGCAGTTCTCGCCGATTGCTTTTTCCGTCTGCCCTATCTCTGCCGGTTCCAGAACAGCAGGCTCTTTTGAGGTTTCTACTATATAATCTATATCGCTTATATGGATAAAGTTATCTCCCATTACTGTAGGCATTTTATCGTTTACTTCGGCAATTACTATTCTTGCGTTTTCCGCAGCCGGTTTAGTATAATCGCAAGACACCCCATAACTGCAATAACCATACTTGTCCGGTCTGCTTACGTTTATTATGGCAACATCAACAGGCATTTTGCCGCTTGAAAAAAGTTTTGGAATCTCATAAAAAAAGCATGGCGTATAATCTGCTTTGTTTTTTGAAACAGCATTTCTGGTATTTCCACCAACGAAAAGTGCATTGTGTCTGAAATGTCCTTCACAGTCGCTGCTCGTATAGGGAGCATCATTAAGACATAAAAGATGGACTATTTCGACATCCTTGTATCTGCTTTTGTTGGCTGTCATACTGTTGATTACTGCAGTTGGAACTCCTGCTGCATGCGCAAGAACAACTCTTGAACCGGAAGGTATTTTAAAAGCAGCTTCCTCAGCCGATACTGTTTTTTCCTTGTATAACTGTTTAAGATCCATACTTTAGCCGCTCCTTATCAAAAAGTATTATGCATGAGATAGAATTTTCCTAGCCATATCCATAAGATCGCTGCTTATATTATCCGTTACAGCAACTTTTTCTATACTGGGAAAGTACTGTATCAGTATTCTTTTGATGTGGTTTTCAACGGTAAGCTGGGCGGAAGGGCAGTTCCTACAAGCTCCCAGTAGCTTGATATAAACGGTACCGCCCTGAACACTTTTGAGTTCAATTCCTCCGCCATGCTCTTGTACTAGAGGTTTTATCTTAATGTCGATTATTTCTTTTACTAAATCGAAAGTTGGGCTGCTCATAAAAGTCACTTCATTTTTTATTTTCGGATTCGTCTACTTTTGCTATTACTTTCGCAAGATTCTTCTTCTGCTCTAGATCTGCCTGTCTTGATATCATGATCCTCTGTGCCTGAGGTGAACCTGCACCGTGCATTGATTCTGTCCTGTAACCTACTGCTGCTGTTCCAAGTGTCATATTTTCGATAAGGCGAAGTATTCGCATTCTGTTTTTTGTAGATACTTTCGAGCTGCCTTTAAGGTACTTTTCAACATATTTTCCTATTTCAGGACTGTTAAGATCTTTTTCAGAAGGCATTGTAACCATAAGACCGCCTGCTATGTCCTCTGCAAGTCTGGCAATCTCATACGGCAGTCTGGTAACGTTCTGCTTACAGATATTGGCCAGCAGAAGATCTATCTGGTAATTTCCGGCTTTAGTTTTCTTCCCTTCTGTTGAACAGGCGATACCACAACTGTAAAGTGTTTCATTAAGATGAATCATCTCGATCAGTTTATCTTTTATATGACTTGCCTTTGGGACACCGTTATAATCTGCTGCGAGTGCGGCTGCTCCTATCAGAACGTCTCCAACTCCAACCTTACATCCTCCGTAGGACTGTCTATGGTAACCAGCGAATCTTTCCACAAGCATTCCGGCAAAATCATACTCACCGCATAAGAAAATCCTGTCATTAGGTACAAAAACATCGTCGAATACTACCAATGCCTCATGACCGCCATAAGTGCTGTTCCCAACATCAATAGAAGAATTTTCAAGCTTTCTGGTGTCACAAGATTGTCTTCCGTAAATCATAAATATACCCGGTGCATCGCTTGGAACAGAAAAAGCCACAGCGTAGTCTTTATCCTCTTCTCTCATAGAACATGTAGGCATTATAAGGTGTTCATGAGAATTAACCGCACCTGTCTGATGAGCTTTTGCTCCCCTGACAATAATACCGTCCTTCCTTCTTTCAACAATTCGCAGGTAAAGATCAGGATCTTGTTGCTCTGAAGGTGCAAGTCCCCTGTCGCCTTTAGGGTCTGTCATTGCTCCATCTACGGTCAGGTCATTTTTCTGCACATACTTCATATACTCAATAAATTTTTTATGATAAGTAGTACCATATTTTTCATCAATTTCATATGTTGTTGAGTAAAGAGCATTAAAAGCATCCATTCCA
>CALMRR010000137.1 GCA_937871925.1 uncultured Petrotoga sp. | reverse complement strand
AAATGAATAAGGAACAAGAATCGGAACCATGTGCTTGAATATGAGTCTTGCATTTGAAGCTCCCACAGCTTTGGACGCTTCAATGTATGTTTCTTCTTTTATCTGCAGGGCCATGCTCCTTACGGTTTTTACCGGGCCTGTCCAGAAGAATGCGCACATCATTAATATCATAGTCCATATGCTGGGTTTGAAAACTGCTGACATAACTATTAAAACAGGGAGAAGCGGAGTGCTTGCGAAAAGTTCAAAGATTCTTTGCATTATTGAATCGACAAATCCTCCGTAAAATGCACTGATTACTCCGTAAACAACTCCAATTCCAACTGCAATAACGGCGGTAAGTAATCCTATGAGAAGAGCCCATTTTACCCCGGCAACTACGCCTGACCATATGTCTCTTTTAGAATTATCTGTACCAAGTATGCCGGACACTCTTCCGGAAACAACCATAAAAGGATCTTCGTACGAAGATTCCTGGTCAAGAAGTATAGCAGTCACTGTAAACTTGTAGATTCCTTTAAGTGGCTCAATTTTATTAAGCATATCGCTTTTTGCTTGTGCAAAGTATATGTCAAGAGGCTTTACAGAAGTCTTATCCACATACTGTAGATTCTCCTCACTCTCAAACTTCTGTGCAAAATCAAAAGCCGCTGCTCCGGAGTCTTTGTCAAGGGTAATTCTGATATCATTTCCGCCATCCGTTTGGATAGGCATCTGTACCATATCAAAAGTTTCTCCATCCGGTCTCTCCATTTTTACAAGCATAATCATGTTGCCTGTGCCTTTTCCGTGGAATATGATATCAAGGGGTGCTTTGTCGTATTTATAATCATATTCAAAGGTACTGTTGATAAATTTCAAATCACCTTCAATAACTTCAGACTGATATTTGGTTATTTTTTCTGATTCAGGTGATTTTTTGCTTGAAAACCAGTTGGTCCATACAGGTGGTGCCCCTGAAGGATTGTCGTCCCAGTAGGTTATGTCTCTCCAGCGGGAGCTTGCCTGTGAAAAAGGAACTATATAAGGTTCAAAGATCATTAGTAATAGAAATATTATTAGAAAAGCAAAACCAACGATTCCAAACTTAACTTTTTTGTATTCATTCCAGAAATCTTTAAACCAAAACTTCAAATCTTTGAATGTCATGCTTTACCACCAACTTTGATTCTCGGATCCAAAAATCC
>CALMRR010000136.1 GCA_937871925.1 uncultured Petrotoga sp. | reverse complement strand
AATGCGATATTATTATATTAGGGAAAAACTCTTTAAAAGTATCCTGATCAGTGATCTTGTTTATCAAAACCGTTTCTCCTTTTGAGATCAACGGTGTATTGTATCCTGCTACTCCGCAGTTTATGAGAATATCTCCGGCGTTTTTTGAAAAAGCCGTAAGAACATAAGCTGTTGCGGCAGCAGCTTTCACTTTTCCAATACCGCTTATGCAAAGAAAAAAATTATTACGTTTATATACATCAAATGCTTTCTGATCAAGAAGCTTTTTTAAATTTAAAGCCTCTATGAACGGTTTTGCTTCTGCTCTCAAAGCACATATAAAAAAAATATTCATTTGAGTGTCCTTATCGCAATATCTTTAAGAATACTTGTAATAACTTCATGATTATAGTATACCTGTGCATGATCCAATCCGATAAACCTCAACTTGGTTCTTTCATCATTTTTGACTGTCTGACCCCAAACAGTTACCATTCCATCACTTAAAGAGTGTTCTGGCATGTTGATCTCTGCTGCTACATCAGCAAGCACATCATTAAAAAGCCTCATTCCAAGATGAACATATTCGGAGTAGTGAGTTGGATCTATAGGTTTGTTATCGGTAAGGGGATAAGCTATATTTGAGATTACTTCACAGTACTTTTCAGTAAACCTTTCATCATTGATAAGAGAGTTTAGAGCAGTGTTTGGGACAAACAGAACTTCCTCAATACCTGGATAAAAATAGTTTTGGAACTTTCTTAGATACTCACCATCGGAATATTCAAAAGATAATGGACCATTGAAGATACCCAAAAGGTTCTGTGAAACGAAAACAGCAAAGAAGTTCGGATAATATTTAAGAGCCTGTGTCAAAAGGAACGAAACTCTCTGAACAAAAACATCATCATAAAAAAGATTTGCATAGTTAAAATCCATAGACATGCTTGGAAAAGATTTTACAAGTTCGGCAAGATAATCATAAACCATAGGATAGTTTATAAGTCCCTGACGCAAAAGTCTGTCATCGAAAGATCTTACGACGCTTTGTAATGGTGATCCCCTGTTTACTGCGTCTAGGGTATAAACTTTTGTCACATAAGCACCAAGATACTCTTCTTCTCCTGATACAACAGTATTCATGGCATACCTGCTGACAAGTCCGCCCATGCTATGTGCGATTATAAAGATATCCTTATAATTTCCGGATTTTTTAAGCTGAGTAATGTATGATGCAAGCATTTCACCGTATTGCTTTGCGGATAAAGCATGTGTGTCGTAGATAAATTCATAAAAATCAAAGGTATTTTTAAAGTCTTCAGAAGCTCTGATCTCTTTGAAAAAATCACGCCATACGTCGATTCTGTCATTGTTTATCCATGGATTACTTCTGGAGGATATATTAAAAGATTTATCAAGAGTTTCAATCTGATGACCATGAACAAATATTAAAGCACAATCCTTATATTTGTCTGATGAAGAAAGCTTTGAAATGGTTCTGTTTGTATCAATAAAGCTAAGTCCTTCCCTTCGGATGTTTTCCTGAACAGATGAGCGAAATAGCTCGGCGTATCCTTCAATGCTTTTATATGCTGAATTTGAAATAACCAGTTCTATTCTGTTTAGAATATCAAAATCAAAGAGCAGAGGAAAGATATAAGAGTATTCTTTATTGGTTAACTGCGGCGGGATTACAGCAGTAAGTTCTTCTGTCCTGTAAGCCAAAGAATTTTCATAAGTATCGCCTGTTCTTTTTATAAATATATTCTTTGATATATTAATTACTTCTCCTTTAGGATGAAACAGCATGATGGGTATACTAAACTTTGGAAACGGTTTCTGATGGGAAAGAACTTCATTATCAAGTTGTATTTTTATATCTGGAGTATCTGTTTTACGATACTCTGAAAATAAAAAGATTTTAGTTGTCAAATCAAAAAATTCCTTTGGTATTCCGATTTTATTATCGCAGCATTCAAAAATTACATCCTCTTCAGGCAGGTCTGCATAATAAAACCTGTGCTCCTGACTTTTATAGCTGTTGAAATCATTTGAGAGAATCTGAAAAGAGTAGAGGTTATTTTTCTGTATTTCAAATCTGAAAGAGGAACTGTCAGTTGGAAGATTATAAGTTTTGATCTGATTATTAGAAAGGTTTTTAAGTAAAAACTGATAACCAAATTCATGAGGGTTGTTATCCTTCCACTTTACTGTAACCTCGTTATCAGCAGAATGAAGAATCTCTATTCCGGAAGGAATATTTCGTATATCATATGCAGCAACACCGGACAACAAAACAAAAAACGAAAAAACCATAAATGCCGGTACCCCCAGATACTTGATTATAAAATACATGATCTGCATGCAGTCACCTCGAAAGACTAATTTATATAATTATATAATAAACAAATCAAAATAACAAAATAATCACATTTTGAATTCACCCAGTTGTTACCAATTCAAAGCATCGTCTCAATTTTTAATAATATATAATATCACCATAAAGCATATTCAGGAGGTTATAATGTCAGACAAAATATACAGAGTCTACGTTGAAAGAAAAAAAGGATTTGATCTTCAGGCCAATGGAGTACTAAATGACCTAAAAAACTATCTTGGAATAACAAGTCTTAAAACGCTCAGAATTCTTAACCGCTACGATATTCTGGGCATAGATGAAGGAACAGCAGAAAGAGCTCTTAAAGAGGTTTTCTGTGAACCTCAGACCGATGATTTATACCTTGAAGACTTTCCCATGTCATCTTTTGAAAAGTCTTTCGGAATAGAATATCTTCCTGGCCAGTATGATCAGCGGGCCGACTCTACTCAACAGTGTCTGCAATTGATAAACCCCCTTCTAAAACCTAAAGTAAAGACAGCGGTTATCTATGTTGTCAACAACGATATCCTTCCTTCAGAGTTAGAGAAAATCACATCATATCTTGTCAACCCTGTAGACTCAAGATTGGCTAACCTCGGAAAACCAGATAAATTTGATGAACAAATCCAGCACGACATAAATATTGAGTATCTGCATGGATTTTCAAACTTTTCAAGACTACAGATGGAGGAACTGTATAATAAGCTCTCTCTGGCTATGAGTTTTGAAGATTTTTTATTCTGTCAGGAGTATTTTCAAAAAGAAAAAAGAGATCCATCAATGACGGAAATAAAAGTAATAGATACTTACTGGTCCGATCACTGCAGACATACTACATTTAATACCATAATAGAGAAGATAGATTGGGACGACAGAACTCCCGGATATATAAAAAAAGCATACGAACAGTATTTAAAAATCAGGGAAGAAGTGTATAAAGATAGCGAAAAACCTATAACTTTGATGGATCTGGCTACTGTTTTTCCCAAGAAAATGAGAAAAGATGGGAAAATTAATGATCTTGAGGTTTCCGAAGAGATCAATGCCTGTTCGGTTGAAGTGGACGTTAGCTGTAAGAATGGAACCGAAAAGTATCTTTTAATGTTCAAAAACGAAACTCATAATCACCCTACGGAAATTGAACCCTTTGGAGGTGCCGCCACATGTCTTGGAGGTGCAATAAGGGATCCCCTTTCAGGAAGAGCTTATGTTTATCAGGCTATGAGAGTTACTGGAGCTGCTGACCCGAGAACTCCGGTTGAAAAAAGTATAAAAGGAAAACTTCCGCAGAGAAAAATAACCACTCTAGCTGCCAGTGGATATAGTTCCTATGGGAATCAGATAGGACTTGCCACAGGTATTGTAAATGAACATTATGATGATGATTTTGTTGCAAAAAGAATGGAAATTGGAGCTGTCATAGGGGCTGTAAAAAAATCTGATGTAACAAGAAAAACTCTCGGAGTTGGCGATATAATCGTACTTCTCGGAGGAGAAACTGGAAGAGACGGTTGCGGAGGAGCTACTGGTTCTTCAAAAAAACATACGACAGAATCAATAAACACGTGCGCTGCAGAGGTACAAAAAGGCAATCCTGTTACTGAAAGAAAGATTCAAAGATTGTTTAGAAATCCAGAACTTACAAAGATAATAAAAAAATGCAACGATTTTGGAGCGGGAGGAGTAAGTGTTGCTATAGGCGAACTTGCTGATGGCCTGAACATAAATCTTGACCTAATACCAAAAAAATACGAGGGTCTTACAGCAACTGAACTAGCAATATCAGAGTCGCAGGAAAGGATGGCGGTTGGTGTTGATCCAAAAGATCTTGAAAAGTTTTTGGAGCTTGCTCGGATCGAAAATCTCCAGGCTACGGCTGTTGCAACTGTAACTAACGACGCAAGGCTTAGAATGAGCTTTAAAGGGCAAACTGTTGTTGATATTTCCCGTGATTTTCTTAATTCCAATGGAGTAAGGCAAAAGATTAGTATTTCTGTTCCCGCGACTTACTTATCAGAGAATAAAAAAGTATCTGAGACATTTACGACAGGTGAAAAGATAAAAAGACTCCTTTCTGATCTGAATGTATGTTCCAAGAAAGGACTTATAGAAAGATTCGACAGTTCAATAGGATCTTCAACAGTGTTAATGCCTTTCGGAGGGAAATACCAGCTTTCGCCGGTTCAGGCTATGGTTGCAAAAATTCCTGTCATTGATGACAGTACCGATACGGTCAGTATAATGACCTATGGCTACGACGCAGCGCTCGCAAAAGAAGACCCATTCAAAGGAGCCTTATATGCTATTGTCCATGCGGCTGCCAAAACAGTAGCATGTGGTGGCAGATATGAAAAAATAAGACTTTCTCTTCAGGAGTACTTTGAACGTCTTGAAAAAGACAGCCATAAATGGTCTAAACCTTTTACCGCACTATTGGGAGCATTTTATGCCCAGAACGCTCTTCAGATTCCGGCAATAGGTGGAAAAGACAGTATGTCTGGTACTTTCAATGATATAAATGTTCCTCCTACCGTAGTTGCCTTTGCAGTAAGTACTGAAAACTCCAAAAACATTATTTCAACAGATTTCAAAAAAACATCAACTCTGGTTGCACTTATAAAAACTGAAAAAGATAATGATGGACTTGTTGATTTTCAAGTTCTTAAAGATAATTTTGACAGAGTAAGTAAAATGATAAGACATGGAAAAGTTTATTCGGCATATGCGCCTGGTTATGCAGGAACAGTTGAAGCTGTTCTGATGATGGCTTTCGGCAATAAGATTGGTGTGGACTTTACTTGCTGTAAGGATTTTGATTCATTATTCATAAAAGATTATGGTTCAATTCTTATAGAAGTATCAAGTGAAGATGATCTTAAAGAGTTCTTTGATAATGGACATTGGGAGATTGTAGCCAAGACTTCACCGGTTTCTAAAGTTAAAGGAAAGGATTTTGAATTTGATCTTCAAGAGCTTATAGATACGTGGGAAAAACCCCTTAGTACTGTTTTCCCTAATAATATTGAGTGTAAAGAAAGTATAGAATCAATTCAAGAAAGAATTTTTGAGAAAAAATTTTTATGCAGAACCAAAACAATTTCTCCTAAAGTTATAATTCCGGTATTTCCGGGAACAAACTGTGAGTATGATATGAGAAAAGCTTTTGTCAAAGCCGGTGCGTCTACTCAAGTACTTGTATTCAGAAACAGGACTTCAGATGAGATCAATGATTCTATTGTTGAACTGGCAAAAGCTATAAAAAATGGTCAAATATTGGCTCTGTCCGGAGGATTCAGCGCAGGCGACGAGCCGGACGGATCCGGAAAGTTTATTGCAAGTGTTTTACGCAACGATATTGTAAAACAGGCCTTGCATTATCTTCTTGACAAGAACGACGGACTTATCCTTGGTATCTGTAATGGTTTTCAGGCGCTTATCAAAAGCGGACTTCTTCCTTTTGCGCATATTTGCTCCATGGATGAAAGCAGCCCCACGCTTACTTACAATAAAATTGGAAGGCACGTTTCCACGATTGTCAGAACCAAAGTTGTTTCAAATCTGTCACCGTGGATATCAGACGGCATGGTTGGTGAAGTATTCAGTATCCCAGTTTCTCATGGTGAGGGAAGATTTGTATGTTCCACTCAACAATATGAACAGTTGTACTGTAATGGACAGATAACAACTGTTTATGTAGATCTCAAAGGTGAGCCTACTCTTTGCTATCCGTTTAATCCAAACGGGTCTTTTATGGCTGTTGAAGGAATAACTAGTCCTGACGGAAGAATTTTTGGAAAAATGGCTCATTCTGAAAGATATGATGAGGATCTGTATAAGAATATATATGGTAACAAAAATCAGAATATTTTCAAAAATGGAGTTGAATACTTCAAATTATAAAAAGATATATGATAGAATTACTATATAAAAGTGAATACAACAGATCCATATAATCCCGAAGATATGGTTTGGGAGTCTCTACGGAGAAGCCGTAAATTTCTCTGCTATGGATCAGAAAAATGTGGAATTGCATTTGAAAAAATTATTCCGCCTTTATTCTGATTCCTGGATAAGGCGGAATTTTATTTGGAGGGAAAATGAAAGTAGCAATTATTTTCGGAAGTTCATCAGACACTCAGCTTATGCAACCTGCAGCGGCACTTCTTAAAGAGTTTGGAATAGAGTACAAGGCCATGGTTCTTTCAGCTCACAGGGTACCAGAAAAACTATCGCAGGAAATAAAGAAACTTGAGGAAAACGGCTTTGAATGTATAATTGCTGGAGCCGGACTGGCGGCCCATCTTCCGGGAGTTATCGCGTCTCAAACCATTATCCCCGTTATCGGTGTTCCTCTTAACGCAGCACTTAATGGACTGGATTCGCTTTTTTCAGTTGTGCAGATGCCTAAGTCCATCCCTGTCGCAACAGTGGGAATAAATAACAGCTATAATGCTGCGATGCTTGCTATTGAGATACTTTCTGTAAAGTATCCCGATCTTAAAGATAAACTTATTAGCTACAGGAAAAATATGAAGGAAAAATTTATAAAAGAAAATTCTGAAGGGGTGAACATGTGATGGAAAAATTAGAAATGATCTATGAAGGAAAAGCAAAAAAGGTCTATGCAACCAATTCGAAGGATTATGTTATTATTCACTATAAAGATGATGCAACGGCTTTTAACGGAGAAAAGAAAGGGCAGATAACAGATAAAGGAATATTCAATAATGAGATTACTTCCATAATATTTGGTCTTCTTAACAGCAAAGGTATTCCGACACATTTTGAAAGTAAAATCAACGAAAGAGAACAGCTCTGTAAAAAAGTTCAGATAGTACCTCTTGAGGTAATTACGAGGAATGTTGCTGCAGGCAGCATGTCCAAACGACTTGGAATAGCTGAAGGCACAGAACTAAAAACCACAGTGTATGAGCTTTCATATAAAAACGATGATCTGGGCGATCCGCTTATTAACGATTATCATGCAGTAGGAATGGGTCTTACAACGTTTGATGAACTTAGAGTCATTTATGATCTTACTCAGAAGATAAATGAGATTCTTAAAGATTTTTTTATAAAAATGGGAATCAAACTGATAGATTTTAAACTGGAGTTCGGAAGATTCAATGGACATATTGTTCTTGCAGACGAAATTTCTCCAGATACCTGTAGGTTCTGGGATAGCAAGACAAATGAAAAATTAGATAAGGACAGATTCAGAAGAGATCTTGGCAACGTAAGAGAAGCTTATGCGGAAATATTAAAAAGACTTGAAAACAATAAGAAGGAAGGCTAAAATGTATCCAGATAAATTGCATGAAGAATGCGGGGTATTCGGTATTTTCTCCAACGGAAAGGAAGATGTTGCTTCCATAACGTATTACGGTCTGTATGCTCTTCAGCATAGAGGACAGGAGAGTGCTGGAATAGCTGTCAGCGATGAAAAAGAACTTTTATGCCACAAAGGAATGGGACTGGTCAGTGAAATATTCAGCGAAGACGATCTGAAAAAACTTAAAGGAAAAAATGCAATAGGGCATGTAAGATACTCCACAGCAGGCTCAAGCAACATAAATAATGCACAGCCTATACTTGTAAAATGCAAGATAGGTTCCGTGGCCATAGCTCATAACGGAAATCTAGTGAATGCCGAGATTCTTAAGGAGCTGCTTGAGGAAACTGGTACTGTGTTTCAGACAACAACAGATTCAGAAGTTATACTTAATCTTATTGCAAGAAGTTCCAGGCACGGTCTTGAAAAAGCAATAACAGATACTGTTTTTGCAATAAAAGGCTCGTATGCCATAGTTATGCTGACTGAAGACAAGCTGATAGGAATTCGTGATCCAAACGGAATCAGACCTCTGTGTATAGGAAAGCTCAAAGATGATTATATTCTATGTTCTGAAAGTTGTGCTATTGATGCCGTAGGAGGAGAGTTTATAAGAGATGTTGAGCCTGCGGAAATAGTAATGATAGATAAAGAAGGTATCAGGTCATTCAAAAACTCCGAAAAAATAAAATCGGAGACATGTGCTTTTGAATATATATACTTTGCCAGACCAGACAGTATCATTGATGGAATTGATGTTTATCAGGCAAGAAGAAGATGCGGACATGTTCTTTACGAGGAGTCCCCAATCAGCTGCGATCTTATCACAGGAGTTCCTGATTCCGGTGTAGCTGCAGCAATAGGATATTCGGAGGCATCAGGAATACCGTATGGCATGACTTTAATAAAGAACAAGTACATCGGCAGAACTTTCATTGCTCCAAGCCAGAAACAACGACAGAATTCAGTTAATGTAAAACTTAATGCATTAAAATCCAATATAAAAGGCAAAAGAATACTTATGATCGATGATTCGATTGTAAGGGGAACCACAAGCAAGAAACTGGTTACGCTTCTTAGAAATGCCGGTGCAAAAGAGGTTCATATGATGATTGCTTCCCCTCCGGTGAAGTTCCCGTGCTACTTTGGTATAGATACTCCGGAACGTGGGCAGCTCATAGGTGCAACCATGAGCATCGAGGAAATAAGAAAAGAAATAGGCGCCGATACACTAGCTTATTTAAGTGTTCCAGGACTTCTCAGAGCCTTAGATCATGGAAATACTTTTTGTTTGGGATGTTTCAACGGAATATATCCGGTTGAAGCACCTATAGAAAAATCAAAACTATATCTGGAGGATAAAAAATGAAAGACTACAAAGAGTCAGGTGTTGATATAAACGAAGGGTACAGGACGGTTGAGCTTATCAGGAAGCACACCAAAAGAACGATGATTCCGGGTGTACTCAATGATATAGGCGGATTTGCCGGTATGTTTGAATTAAAGAACTACAAAAATCCAATTCTGGTCTCCGGAACTGACGGAGTCGGTACCAAGCTTGATGTTGCCATGAAGATGAAGAAGTATGATACGGTTGGGATAGACTGTGTTGCCATGTGCGTCAATGATGTTTTGTGTAACGGAGCACAGCCACTGTTTTTTCTGGATTATCTGGCATGTGGGAAACTTGATGCAGAAATTGCAGCAGATCTGGTTAAAGGAGTTGCAGACGGCTGCGTTCAAGCCGGATGTGCACTAATAGGCGGAGAAACTGCTGAAATGCCTGGGTTTTATGATATCGGAAAGTATGATATAGCAGGTTTTTCAGTCGGAGTAGTTGAAAAAGACAAGATAATAGACGGAAGTACTATTAGACAGGGAGATACACTTATAGGAATCCAATCGTCAGGCCCCCATAGTAATGGCTTTTCACTTATAAGATATCTTATAAAGGATTTTGATATGCCTTTTGATAACAGAAAAATAGGTGAGGTTCTTCTTACTCCGACTATTATATATGTAAAAATAATTCATAAAGTGCTTGAAAAGTATTCTATAAAAGGAATGGCACATATTACTGGCGGAGGATTTTATGAAAATATTCCCAGAATGTTTGCTACAAAGGAATATACCGCTGTAATAAAAAAAGAAAGCTATGAGGTTCCCAAAATATTTAAGTACATACAGTCTTTGGGAGTTTCAGAGAAAGATATGTACAATACTTTTAACATGGGCATAGGATTTGTCATATGCGTTGGAGAAGATGATGCACAGGGAGTAATGGATATAATCAAAGAAAGCGGGTTAGATTCATACCGTCTGGGATATGTGAAAAAAGGCGAATATGGAATATGCTTAGAATAGCTGTTCTCATTTCGGGAAACGGAACTAATCTTCAGGCAGTGATAAACGCTATAAAAGATGGATACCTTGACTGTAAAATAGAAATGGTTATAAGCGATAATCCGGATGCATATGGGATAAAACGTGCACAAGACAATTGCATACCAGTATATGTGTTTGACAGAAAAGTTTATAAGAAGAATCTTTCTGATCAAATACTGAAAACAGTAGAAG
>CALMRR010000135.1 GCA_937871925.1 uncultured Petrotoga sp. | reverse complement strand
CTTGGATATATATATGTTCATGATGAAAGAAGAGAAAAGGCTCTGAATAAGAAGTATATGTCAACCATAACGGGAGAGCTCCTGGATAAAGAAGGAGTAGATTTTACATATAAAATAGACTACGATTCGGTTGAAATGATAGGAGCTGCCGCAACACGCCTTAAAAGATTTCTTAAGGAGAGAAAGATACAGGAAGATATAATAAGAAAAATATCAATTGCAACCTATGAAGCCGAAGCCAATGTTGTTATACACAGCGGTTCTACCGGCAATATATACTGTTGGATAAAGCAGGATCATATAAAAGTATTAATAGAGGATTTCGGAAAAGGAATCGAAGATCTTGAACAGGCCATGAAAGAAGGATTTACCACAGCTCCAGATAATATAAAGGAAAAAGGTTTTGGTGCTGGGATGGGGCTTCCTAATATGAAAAGATTTTCTGACAGAATGACGATAGTATCAAGTATAGGTAAGGGCGTTAAAGTTGAAATTTTATACTATATAAAATAAAAAAAATAGACGGAGGGGGAAAATGAAACTTGAAAAAATAATAAAAGAGCTAAATCTTAGGATAATTTCGGCTGCAAACAACGATATCGAAATTATTAACGGTAATATAGGGGATCTCCTCAGTGAGGTTATGCGTACTGCAAAACCTGATTCTGTTTGGATTACATATCAAACACATCAGAATATTGTTGCTGTTGCAGAAGTTGTGGGAATAAAAGCAATAATTATCCCTTATGGTCTGCATTACTCTGAAGATACTGTTGAAAAAGCACGTGAGCATGGAGTATATCTTTTGGAATCGGATGAAACGGCTTTTGCTGTGAGTGGAAAGTTGTACGGATTAATAAGCTGATATGGCTTTTTTTAATGCATCCTTTCACAATCACTCTGTTCTTTCTCCTTGTGCCGATATTACTATGACACCTGAAATTTATATTCAAAAGCTTACGTGTGCTGGAATAGACTGGATAGCCCTTACCGATCATAACTCATGCAGGAATACCAGGGTTTTCGGGAGACTGCTTTCTGAGCATGGGATACAGGTGATTCCTGGAATAGAAGTTCAGACTAAGGAAGAAATCCACGTTCTTTTTTATTTCAGCAGTTATGATGAACTTGAGGAATTTTCAGAGTATGTTGAAGAAAGAGTAATTATTAGAGATTATGATCCAGAGAAGCTTGGATATCAGATAGAACTGAACCAAGAAGGTGAGTTTAGTGTCATTCTTTCATGTCCGTATCTGGGTAGCGCATGCGATCTTTCACTTGAAGATGCAGTGATAGCAGCAAGAAAATATAATTCACTCTGTGTACCGGCACATATATTCAGATCCTTTGGGCTTATAACTCAGTTGGGTATACCTCCTGAAATTGAGTTTGACGGGGTAGAAGTAAAAAATCCAGCGGAACTGGAAGCCGCGAAAAAAATGGGTTTTTCAAGATTCCTTTATGGAATGGATGCACATACTCCCGATGAACTGGAAGTAATAGCGTGTAAAGTCGAAACTGAAAAAAGAGATTTTGAGCATTTAAAAACAGCTTTATATAAAGGTAAGGTGTTTGCGTTATGGCAACGCTGAAAAATATTGCCGATCATATTATAGATATTTGTGAGAATGCTGTCCGCTCAAAGAGTAAACTTTGTGAGCTTTATATTGATGAAGATGAATCGTCTTTTTTTTTCAAAGTGTCAGATAAAGGCATAGGAATGGATGAACAAGAAGTAAAAAGTGCACTCGATCCTTTCTATACAACCAAAACAGAGCGTAAAAAAAAGTTCGGTATGGGTCTTCCTTTCTTAAAGTATTCCAGTGAGCTTACAGGCGGTAGTTTTAAGATAACTTCACAAAAAGGCTATGGTACAGTTGTAGAAGTCCTTTTTAAAAAAGATAGTATTGACTGTCAGCCGGTAGGAGATATTGCACAGGCGATTTTTTCTGTAATATATATTGACCAGGATATAGACTGGTATATTAAAAGAACAAAAAATAATGAAGCTTATGAGATAAACTCTTCAGAAATGAAGAAAGAATATGGAGAAGCTTTTTTTTCGCCTGTATTTATGAAAAGTATCAAAGACCTAATTACTTCACTGGAAAATGAGTTTTAAGGATTATTTAAGAACGCAGAGTTAAAATCAGATATCATCTATCAATAACGGGAGGAAAGTATGACAAAAAAGATCTTTCTTGTAGCAGTGCTCTGCCTTTCTGTGTTTACTGCTTTTTCAATAACCAAACTTCAGAAAATTGAGTACAGCGAAAATATTTCTTATGCAGCATCAGAAATTAGTAGAATTTTTGAAAACTATGAGATAAAAGAAGGCAATATGATTGGTGAGATAGATGTTAAACTGGCTATAAAGCAGATAATGGAGCTGGGATACTTTACATCCATGGACTTTGAATTAAATAACGATACTGGAGTATTATTTTTTAAAATTAAGTCCAATCCTTTTGTAAGCGGATACAAGATAAAGTACATCGGAGATAAACTGATTGAAGAATCTGTTCTTGAATCACTTATCGAAGTTAAGAAAAATATGCCCCTGAATCTGAAAGAGTATAAAAACTCTCTTATAAATATTCAGACTGCATATAAGTCAAAGGGATATCAGTTTATAAATCTTGGTTCTAACATTTTAATTGACGGAGAAAGCTTTACCATGCAAGCAACTTCTGTAAATAATAAAATGAGTCAGGATGGTGAACTTGTCTTCGTTGTAGAAGAGCTTCCTCTTTGGGATATTGTACTTGAAGGCGAGATAAGTGCTTTAGATAAGATTGCTTTGAAGAAAAAACTTGGATTTTCTTTCAGGAAAGATTATGAAGATGCTTTTTTTCTTTTCAGGCCACAGGCAAAGGAAACATATCCTACTCTTGAAAAACTTCAAGCATTGTATTCAGCGCTTGTTCAGACTGGATATTTCGGAGAAGAAACAAGTGTAGACTTTGCAGCAGCAAAGAATGAAAAAAGCGGAGCAAATGCCATAAATATAGTAATTGGAGGAAAGCTTAGACAGATAGTGGATCATGATATACAGGTAAAAAATATAAAATTTTCCGGAAACCAGTCACTTGAAATTTTTAAGCTTCATGATACAGTAAAAAAGAATATGACTATAGAAGATTCTGTATCAAACCTAGAGCTTCTGAAAAGCCTTGATGCACTTAGGGAGTTGTATAAAAGTGAAGGATATCTTTTTGTCGAGATAGATGTTTCTTATGATCAGAATAATTCGGAACTTACATACATAATAACCGAAAAATGTTACGGAGAAATCAATATTACAAAGGAAGCCACAAGCCAAACCAAGGACTATCTTTTAAACTCTTTTGTAAAGATAGGTAAGGGAGATAAGATAACCCAGAAATCTCTTCAGGATACATATTATGGGTTTATGGGAACTGGTTTTTTTAAGAATGTAGATATAGTTCCCGTTTCGATGGATGAAACAACAGTTTCTTTTAAAATATCTCCATACGAAAACGATAAACCGAGCAAGATGATATTTAATTTTAACTGGACAAGTCCTGAAAATAAGCCTTTCTACTTTGGATTCAGTGGAGGAACAGAGTTAAAATGGGCTAATCTGTTTGGAGCCGGACATACGGTTTCAGTAAAAGGACAAGTCACACCTCTTTCAGAGTATTATGAAGGTTCTTTCGGTTATAATGTTATGAAGCTTAATCAGACCAACCTGGATATGGGTATTGAGATGGGAGCTTTATACACACCTAAAGGAAAGTACGAAGATACTATAAATGCGACTGTTTCTGTTCAGACAGGCGTTAAATTGTCTCCTAGCTACAATATTTCAGACTTTTCATATATTACCAATTACTTATCTTATGACCATTATATGATGAAAGATTCGCAGGTGACCATTGACAGAGGCTCAGGCTCTTTAGGCTACAGTTATATAAGGCTCGATAGTCCGAGTAGACC
>CALMRR010000134.1 GCA_937871925.1 uncultured Petrotoga sp. | reverse complement strand
GCTTGAAGAGAGTCGGTCAAAAATTTACTTGTTTTCGTAAATCCCTAAGTTGAACGCCCTTCATGCGGGGAATCTTTTATTTCATATCTGCGTTAAGTACGGCATAAATACCAGGAACCAAACCAATTTTCAAACTAAGCTTATCTGTTGTGACTGTTGTTATATTCAGAAAGTTTTCTTCAAAAAAATCGCAGATCTGCTTAAAGGTCAGTTCGGCTGGCGGAGTTTTCATGAGATCTCCTATATTCACTATAATAAGGCTGTTCAGTTCAAGGTTCAGATTGTAAAGATCCAATCCATTGGTGTAAAGTTCAGAAAGCTCAATAACAACTTCAATATCCGAAAGTTCAAAAGGAAGTTCAGCATTCAGCTTTATCTTCAAAAGTTCCAGGAGCTTTTTAAAGGAAACCTGAACTCTGAGTTCCTTGTTAGGAAGTGCATCCTTTAGCAGGCACAAAAGCTCGTAACCCGTTCCGAAGGCAAAGCCATTTACCTTGAAAATATCTTTATAAACCAGTCCTGGACCACTGAAAAGATCTTTGTCCAACAGCTGGGTCAGTTTTAAGGAAAAAAAGAACGTATTTAAAAGCAAAAACATAAAACAGATATTTTTTCATGAATTGGTTAGATTAAAAGCTGAAGTTAATAAAAAAACCGGAAGAAAGCTCTTCCGGTATGCTAAAGGTATGTTCCTGCCAAAGGGCAGCTAGGGCTATATGAAAACTTCAGCGATCATATGTGCATATTCTTTAAAATCAATGTTATTAAGGCTACTGATCTTATCTATATACTCCTGCGGTATATTATGGGTTTTTGCATAAAGACAACATAATGCCCCTGAGATTGCTCCGATGGTATCGGTGTCTCCGCCAAGCCTACTTGAAATTTTTATGGCTCTGAAAACATCTTTCCCACAGTAGAGAAAGACTCCTATTGCGCAAGGCACCACTTCATTTGTTCCCAAACCAGTTCCGACTACTTTGTAAAGGAAGTCGGAAAGTTCATCATCGGTTTTGAAGCTGGGAATATACTTTTCAATCAGCTTTATTCTTTCGTATGTGCCTGCTCCTACAACTTTGTATTCGGAGTTGTCTTCACCTATACGGCATCCTGAAAGAGTTTTCTCCATTACCTGTTCAAGGCTGCAGCCGCAGGCAAGGTAGTGGTAGGCAAAGCCAAGTCCCATAGCTCCTTCGAGTGCAAGATTGGTATTGTGGGTAGGGATTGAGCATCTTATGATTCCTTCTGCCAAAGACTTTTCATCTTTTTTCCTTACACACAGGCTTGGAGCCAAAACCCTCATAGCAGCGCCACAGGTGGTTCCGTTCTTGCCTGATTCATTGACAGACATGCCGTCCTTAAGACTTCTGAGTGCTTTTAGAGAGTTGGGACCGATGTAGCCTTTCTGCACGGCATCCGATTCTGTTACCCAGTCATCAAGGGTTTCGTAGGTATTTTCCACGGTTATTTTTCCATCTTTGCAGTATCTTCTTATGAGATAAAGAACCTGTTCTGTATCGTCGGTTATCTGAAATCTGAAAAGGTTCTTGTGTAAGAAGGATTTTGAAGGATCAATGAAATCTTCACCTTCATTGAGGAAGCTTTTGATATGCTTTCTGGTCATAAACTCCGTGGGCATACCCATGGCATCCCCAGCTGCAAAAGCCTGAAGAACCTTTTCAAATAAGTCCATCTGTTTTTTCCTCCCGGGTGTTATCTCCAGTCATTATATTCGCTAAGATTTGACTTGTCTACTACTTTTACAGGTACCTGAATATCTTTTGAGTACTGTCCGTCAATTATGGTTTTGTAAGCCATAACGCCGCCTATATAGCCGTAGAGATATGGTGACATTGCGAGAGTGGCATCGAGTTCGCCTTTAATAATGGATTCTTTGGCTTCTTCAATGAAATCACAACCAATGACCATTACCTGTTTTTTCTTTCCTACTGCCTTAAGTGCTTCTACAGCAGCAAGAGCCATTGTGTCATTTGCACAGAAGATCACATTCAGGTCTGGATTTGCCTGTATGAGGTTTGATGTGACGTTAAGGGCGGTAGTTCTATCCCAGTTTCCGGGCTGAACAGATACAACTTTAATATTTGAAGCTTTTTTAAGTTCATTCAGACATCCGTTTTTTCTTCCCTCAGACTGTGGTGAACCAGGTATACCTTCGATTATTGCTGCTTTTACATTTTTCGTGTTCTTAAACTTTTCTATTATGTACTGTCCCGGAAGTTTTCCCTGATACTCAAAGTCAACTGCAAGTATGCCGTTGACTTTTGCGCCTGCATCTTTTGCAGCCTGTGGGTCAACGTATGTTCCGACTGCTATTACCGGTATTTTTCTCTGAGTTGCTTTGGCAACGGCAGGTATAAGGTTGAACGGAGTAATCGGTGAGATGCACAGAGCATCGTATCCTTTTATAAGCATGGTTTCAAGATAGTTGAGCTGTGCTGCGGTATCGCCTTCGGATGGAGCGGCAACGACATCTATTTTAAAGCCGAAATCTTTTGCTGCTGCCTCAAAACCTTCTTTCATCGTTACCCAGAAAGGGTTTGCCAAAGTAATTT
>CALMRR010000133.1 GCA_937871925.1 uncultured Petrotoga sp. | reverse complement strand
CTATATTAATCTGTCCCTTGAGATTATTTGAACTTATATAGTCAAGAACCTTATTGATTATTTCCTTCATTTGCTTTTACCCCCCTTTACGACTCCTCCCACAATCATTTTTGGTACTCTAATAGTTGGCTGGGCATCGGATACCGGAGCACCCTGACCGTCTTTTCCGCATGTTCCTACTGCATATCCAAGGTCGTTTCCTACCATATCTATGCTTTGAAGAACTTTAAGACCGTTTCCAACGATGCTTGCGCCACGAAGGGAAGTGGTTATTTTTCCATTTTCTATGTTGTATCCTTCGGTTATTTTAAACTGGAAATCGCCACTGATTACGTCTACCTGACCGCCTCCCATCTTTTTTACAAACACTCCTTTTTCCACAGACTTTATAATATCATCCGGATTATCATTCCCTGGGAGGATAAGAGTATTTCTCATTCTGACTATCGGCAGGTTCATATAAGTTTCACGTCTCGAGTTTCCTGTAGGCTCTGTTCCAAAGATTTTGGCAGTTATTTTGGTGTGCATGTAGCCTTTAAGAATCCCGTTTTCTATCAGAACGGTTCTCTGAGTTTGCGAACCTTCATCGTCATAGTTCAAAGTTCCTCTTTTTCCAGGAATAGTACCGTCATCAACCACTGTCACTTTTTCTGAAGCAATCTTCTGACCGACTTTTTCTCTGTATACTGAACCACTGAGGACAAGATCAGCTTCCATTCCGTGTCCACAGGCTTCATGAATCATGGTTCCTCCAGCTTGACTGGACATTACAACCGTAAACTCACCTGCCGGAGCATCTTCACCTTCTACCTGCGCTATGGCTTGTCCGCAAGCATCTTTGGCAGTCTGTACTATCATATCATCATCAAAGAATTCAAAGCCTTTGTTTTCAGAGTTTCCGGCCATACCTGTGAAGATTTGTCCATCATCGCTTTTTGCAACGATTGAAACGTAAAAAATCGGGTAGCTCCTTACATCATCGGCAATGATGCCTTCTGAGTTTACCACTCTTACAGTTCTTTTGGAATCTCCATACCTTACGGTTATCTGTATAATCCTTGGGTCATATTCTTTGGCCACTTTGACAGCCATATTTATCTTTTCCATTTTTTCTTCAACAGGAATTTTATCGAACTCTTTTTCTATTTTTATCAGATCTCTTTTTGGAAGTTCTTTTAGATCAAGTACTTTTTTGATTTCTGCTGATGAAGCTCTTGTTTTAGCTATACTGCTTAGGTTTTCGGCGATTTTTTTGAGAGAAGCATAATCGGGGCTGCTTGTATG
>CALMRR010000132.1 GCA_937871925.1 uncultured Petrotoga sp. | reverse complement strand
AAAACCTGATATTCGATTACCTTCTTCAAGGAAAAGAATTTTCTTCATTAGAACTTGAAACATTTGGAAAAAGAAAGGATGGCAAAGAAGTCCTTCTTTCGGTTTCTCTTTCAAAGATTATTTTTGAGAAAAAACATTATTTTGTAGGAATATTCAGAGATATAACACAGGCTAAAATCACGCGGGATACTCTGGAAAAAATAATAGATAACAATCCTATTTCAATACAGCTTACAGATAAAAACGGTTATTGTATACGGACAAATCCTGCACATTTAAGGCTTTTTGGTGCAGTACCTTCAGAAACCTACTCTGTTTTTTCTGATCCTGTCATAAAAGAGTCTGGACTGGAAAACCTAATGGAAAAAGTTCAAAATGGAGAAGAACTTGTTTTTCCTGAAATACTCTATAATGCAAACAAAATCAATCCAAGATTTCCAGATAAGCCCGTATGGATAAAAGCTATAGTATTTCCTCTTTTGGGGAGTGACAACAAACCTGAAAAATATGTGATTATGCACCAAGATATCACACAGGAACGAAAAAAGCAGAAGGATATTGAATATCTTAGCTTTCATGATCAGCTTACCGGTTTGTATAACAGAAGATTCTTTGAAACAGAGCTTGCAGTTTTGGATGAACCTGAAAATCTACCTTTAGGGATTGTGGTAGCTGACGTAAACGGTCTTAAACTTACAAATGATGCTTTTGGACACTTTATGGGCGACAGGCTTTTAAGAACAGCGTCCGATGTTTTAAAGAGTGTATGTTCAGATAAAGATCTTCTGGCAAGAACAGGAGGAGATGAATTTATAATGGTTCTTCCACAGACATCAGAAGAACGTATCAGTTCTAAGATAAAAAAGATCAAGGAACTGAGTGAGGATACCTACGTGGAAGATATTCCGCTTTCCATATCTCTAGGATCTGCAATAAAATTTCAAGGCTATCAAAGTATATATACTGTAATGAAAAATGCTGATGATTGTATGTACAGGCAAAAACTTTTTGAAAGCTCAGAAATAAAAGAAAAGACCGTAGCTACAATAATTAAGGCCTTTCATAAAAGATTTTATCGTGAAGAAGAACACGGGAAAAGAGTAGGCGAAATATGCTATAATTTCTCAAAGCTCTTAGGATATACTGAGATTTTTTCACAGGAAATTAAAACAGCAGGCATTATGCATGATATAGGAAAGATTAATATTGCTCCAAAAATACTGGCAAAAAGGGAAAAACTCAATGACAATGACTGGAAAGAAATTAAAAAGCATCCGGAAACAGGGTACAGGATTCTTAGCTCTGTCGGACATATGGCACAGTTGGCTGAGTATATTCTTGCTCATCATGAAAGATGGGATGGAAAAGGATATCCAAAGGGTCTCAAAGAAGAAGAAATTCCTCTCCAATCTCGAATAATTGCCATCGCTGAGGCCTATGAAATAATGATATCTAAAAAGACTTATAAAATATCTCTCAGCCAAGAACAAGCATTTAAAGAGCTTCTCAATAATTCGGGAACGCAGTTTGATCCGTTTCTTGTAAAAACTTTTATTCAAAATTCAAAAGATATAATAGACTATACAGAGTTTCAATAAAGATAGGATGGTGAATACTATGAAGCCGGCATTATTGATAGTAGATATGCAAAACGGATGCAGAAAAGAAACCAAGGCAAAAGAGGATTTTGAAACAGCTGTAAGTTACATAAACGCAGTTTCAGAAATTTTTAGAGAAAAAAATCTTCCGGTAGTTATTGTACAAGATGCAGGAGTTGGAGAGGGCGATGATTTTGAGGTTGTTAAAGAAATAAAAGTATCAGCAAATGATCTGTATATAAAAAAAGAATTTGGAAATTCTTTTTGGAAAACTGATCTGGATATTTTATTAAAAGAACTAGATGTTGATTTTCTTGTTATAGGCGGTTTCGCTGCTATGTACTGTATACTTGCAACTTACAACGGAGCATTGGAAAGAGGGTACAAATGCACTCTCCTACAAAACGGTATTGCCGGTTATGAAACTGGCGAAGCGGCTATGGTTTCAAACTCCAGAGCAATGATAAGTTATACTGCGCTAAGATATTTTTTGTTCTGAAAAAAATGCATTTAAGGCATGTGATGTTTTTATGAGAAAAATTTCAAGCATAAAAAGGAAGTACATTCTCTACATATCTTTGATATGCGTGATAAGTCTTTTTATACTTTCCTGCATTAGCTATATTTTTTCTTACAGAATTGTTCTTTCAACCCTTAAGGAAAAATTATCCGCTTACTCTTTAAGGTATTCACAAGAGATAGATTCATGGCTGACTGTTCAATCACAGAAACTTGAATGGATAAGTCATGACATCAGTATCAATGAAGAGTACTATTCAAACAGATCCAATGTTTATAAGCTACTGTCTGAAAAGTACAGGTCGTCGTTAGGCATAGTAAATGATTATTATATGAGCTATACGGATAAAACATTAATTTCCGGTTCTGACTGGGTTCCTCAGTCAGATTACGACTGCACACAAAGAAATTGGTATACTCTTGCATCTCAGGGCGGAAAAACTGTTTTCACCGAACCGTACGTTGATGCGGATGAAAGATCCGGTTTAAGAATGGTAATTACTATATCTACACCTGTTTACTCAGAGGACAGATTATCCGGAGTGTTGGCTGCAGATATTACTATAGATAGCCTAGTAAAGCTTGTAAACAGCATAAATCCGGCCAAGGGAGGTTATGCCTTCCTTGTTGACGGAAACAACGCTTTCATAACTCATCCAGAAAAAGATTTTCTTCCAACCCGCGAAAAACACTCTTATATTGATAAGGTTTTTAACGGCGGCTATACAAAACTTTCAGAACAAATTGCATCTAGAAGTTATAGTATTACCCAAATAAAGGATTTTGACGGTATTGACAAATATTTCATCCTTTCAGAAATTAAAAGTTCGGGGTGGTTTCTGTGTATCTCAATTCCCCAAACTGAAATTTCAAATAATCTTAACATACTTTTGATCGGATTTACTGTTTTTACTACCTTGTCGGCACTTATAAGCATGGTGATAATATACTTTCTTATAAGC
>CALMRR010000131.1 GCA_937871925.1 uncultured Petrotoga sp. | reverse complement strand
ACTGATATAGGAAACCTACGCCGCATTAACCATCAGATAGAATATAAAAGTACTTCCGGCATCTATCTTACTGCGTACATAAATATGACCCGACATCCTTTCTATAAATGCTTTGGCAATCGTGAGCCCAAGACCTGAGCCTCCATACTTTCTGCTTATGGAGCTATCCGCCTGAGAAAAAGGTGAAAACAATCTTTCCATCTGCTCAGATGACATTCCGATTCCGGTATCTTTTATCACAAAAACTACTTTCCTCATATTTCCATATAATCTGCCGTGAATAATGTTTAAGTACACACCGCCTTCTGTGGTGAACTTTATAGAGTTGTTCAAAAGATTTACAAGTATCTGTTTTATCTTTACCACATCACCGGAGTATGAACCCTGTTCATGATTAAAAAACTGTATTTTTAACTCCAGATTCTTTCCTCTGACTATAGGCAGGAAAAGATCCTTTATATCTTCAAGCATCTTCACAGGATTGAAGTTCTGATTGTTTAGCTCTATACTTCCGCTTTCTATCTTAGACACATCAGTTATGCTATTAATTATCTCATAAAGAAACTCCGATGAAGTCCTCAATTTTGAAATATACTCAATCTGTGTTTCAGAAAGTGGGGTATCCATTATTTGATCAAGATATGCAAATATATCATCTATATTACATCTTATTCTTTCACTCATAGCCTGAAGAAAGACACCTTTTTCATAATTTATTCTTTCAGCCCTCTCCCTTGATTCAAGAATCTGCTTTTCATATCTTATATTCTCATCTATATCCTTGACAACAAAAATTTTGGATATAACCTTTCCGTTTCTGGATACTTTTCTGGTTGAAACATTGTAATACCTGTTTTTCCAGAAAAAATTCCATTCATCATCAAGCTCCCCATGAGAGTTAAAGTGCTCTTTAATACTTGAAAAAACCTTTTCTGAACTTTTTCCCAAAACATCGTTTGTATTCATGCCGAATATTTCGCAGGCCCTATTGTTGAACTCGACGATATACCCTGCTTTATCTATCACTATCAAGCCGTCTGACATATTGGATATAAGGAGATCTTTCGCTATGGGAACGATATTATATATTTTCAGTTTGACTATAGAATAGGCCATTATAATCCCGGAAATCAGAAAGAAAAAAGGTGTGTAGTTAAAACTGTACTTTATTACCTGAAGCAAATGAAGAGTATTGAAAACTAAAGGAAAAAGCAATGCACTCAAAAGCAAAAGATAGATCACCACATACATGCCTTTACTGCTGAATACTTTTATAACTACCATGAAAAAAGATATCACAAGAAAGGAGTACTCATATATGCTTATCCAATAAAAAAGAGGCGTAGGTGTTCCCAGTATGAAGGTATATCCATCTTCGGTTATTGTGCCGATATTTGTAAGGAGCATCCCATGAAAAGAGTTGGTTGCAACCAGTATAAAAAATATTATAGATAAACCGGCAAAAACAATCAGATGCTTCTTCTTAAAAAAGGGAAAAACACCGGTAATCTTCAAAGTTGTCCAAAACCAAAAAACAGGAAGAAGAAACATAGGAAGATACTGAACAGTATACCAAAAAACTTTGTCCGTAAAACTGATACAGACTATCTCGAAAAAAAAGCCCAGCGACCACAGACTGGCACAGGCCATTGAGGCGGAAAACGGATGGGCAATACTTCTCTCACCTTTTCCAAGGCTAAATATATTCAGTAAAAACATCAACAGGGAACTTACAAGAAGAATCCAAACTCTAGGACCTACAATGCTCATAATAACTCACCGCTCAACTTTTTTTGTAATAATATTTAATATTATACACTAAACATTTAACATATGTATGCACAAAAAAAGAATTGAATTTTAAGATCATAAAAAAATCGCGGGCTGACGCTCGCGATCCTTATCTTTACTATAGTTTAGGTAAACTGTATATTGCCGAAAAAAAGTGAAATATGCTTCCTCCCAGAACGAAGAGATGCCATACGGCGTGCATAAACTTCACCTTCTTCATCATATAAAATACAGCTCCAACAGTGTAACAAAGGCCCCCGATAAGCAAAAAGATAAAGCTTATCCTGGGAAGATTATCCCATAATGGTTTAATAGCCATTATGACGATCCACCCCATGCCTATGTAAGCAAGGGCGGCGATCGCTTTATACTTTTTTATATATAAAGCAGAAAGAGTAATGCCTAATGCAGCTAGACCCCATATTATACCGAATATCGTCCATCCCAAGGGGCCTCTCAGAGTAGTAAGAGTAAAGGCAGTATAGGTTCCGGCTATAAGAACGAATATGGATGAGTGATCAAGAATTTGAAAAATATGCTTGGCCTTTTCATGCTGAATGCTATGATATAGCGTAGACATAGTATAAAGCACTACAAGTGATACCCCGAAAATCGTAAAACCAACCACATGCCATGCTGTTCCGTAAATAGCGGCAAATATTATAAGGATGACTAATCCGGCAATACTTAGCAGTCCCCCTATACCATGCGTAATACTGTTTGCGATCTCTTCACCCAAAGTATACTTTCTTACGTCTTTTTTCATGTTTTCACCTCCCTCTTGAAAGGCATCACAACTTTACTTCCAAGTATCCTATTATACCTTTATTTTATTAATATTCCTGCTGCTGCCGCTGCAATACAGAGTGCGATAATTATAAAATCCCATATTCCGGGTCTGGACGAACTGCTCTGAAGAGACTTAATACTGCTTTCAATAGAGTCAAGTCTTGCTTTTAACTGCGTATTCTCATTTTTTAGACTTTCCATTTCTTTTTTCAGACTCTCCATTTCTGTTTTCAATATTTCAATTTCATTTTTATAGCTTTCAATAACAGGAGTAATATTTGATTCAAAGTCCGTTAGCTTCACTTGAATCTCATTGACCTTAATATCTATCTCCTCGTCCAGGCTGATCATCTTTTCATTAATCGTTTTTATCAATTCCTCTATAGTCCTAATAAAGTCAGTCATCTCGGCAACACTTGAAACCGAAGTTTTTAAATAATCATTCAGATACTTCTCAAGAGAGATAAGCTCCTGCTGAATCTCAAACTTTCGGTTAAGAAGCTCTTCAAGAGACGGAACAGCTTGTTCCTGAACATCTAAAACCTGTGTCTCCAAAACTTCCGTAGAAGTAGCTTGCTGAGTCTGAGGCTCCGGAACTGTAGTAGGAGTAGCTTCCTGGGAAGACGAAAATGCAAGCGAGACTAAAAGAACCATAAGCAAAATACCCAAAAGTTTTTTCATACTATCACCTCTTATAAATTTTAACCCCTTCTTATTATATAATATTTTTAAACTTCTTCCACCATTCCGAACCCTTCGGAGTTTTTTACCCCCAAACCCCATTCAAAAGCTATCCTCATCATCTCATCGCTGCCTGATATACTGTAGATTCCCGTCCAGCCTTTTATTATTGACTGTTTATACCTTATAACTTTTTCATCTTTTTCGGTTACTTTAAAAGGAGAAATATCAAAAGTACCTGATCTTATACCCAAAATTGCCGCTTTTTTGTTCATATTTGATTTGATACACTCGTTGAACTCCACCATATCTGGGCTGAAAAATCTGACAAACTTCGAGTCTT
>CALMRR010000130.1 GCA_937871925.1 uncultured Petrotoga sp. | reverse complement strand
TATAGAGGTTGAAAATAACGGAACAGCTATAACGCCGGAAATAAAAGAAAAGCTTTTTCTGCCGTTTTTCACTACCAAAACCAACGGAACAGGTTTAGGACTGGCTATATGTAAAAAAATAATAGAAGAGGAACATAAAGGAAAACTCTTTTTGTTAAAATCTGATGATTTCAGTACTGTATTCAGGATTGAATTGCATTCATGCTGAAAATAATCATAATGCTTAAGGAGGCGGTCTAAATGGCTAGAATACTGATTGTTGACGATGAGGATAACATAAGGCTCCTTATAAAAGAAGAACTGCTTGACGGCGGTTATGAAATTATTGACGCCAACAGCGCAAAAAAAGCCCTGCAGATACTTTCTGCGGACAGAAACTTTGATCTTGTGTGCACCGATATAGAAATGCCGGATATAAACGGACTTGAACTGGCTGGCGACATACGAAAAAAGTATCCCGAGATGAAGATCATTTTCCTTACAGCCTACTCACATTATAAGAGTGAAATGGCCTCATGGGCAGCTGATGCTTATGTGGTCAAATCGATGGATCTTACCGAACTTAAAGATACCATACAAAATCTGTTAAAGCTTTAATACTACCTGGAGGTGTTTGTTTTGGATTACAAAGATACATTGAACCTTCCCAGCACTACTTTTTCCATGAAAGCCAACCTTAAAGAAAAAGAACCAGAAATTCTAAAAAAATGGGAAGGTTTGGATATTTACAAGTATGTTCAGCAGACCAGAAAAGACTCGGAGATGTTTTTACTCCATGACGGGCCTCCTTACGCAAACGGTCACATACATATGGGGCACGCTCTGAATAAAGTTCTTAAAGATATAGTCATAAAATATAAAACTCTCAGAGGATATAACTCCCCGTATGTACCGGGATGGGATACCCATGGTCTGCCTATAGAACATAAAGTAACTACAGAACTAGGAGAAAAGGCCAAGCAGCTCAGCAAGACCCAGATACGGGATCTTTGCAGGGAGTATGCACTAAAACATGTTCAGATACAAAAAGAAGAATTTAAACGTTTAGGCGTACGCGGAAATTGGGACGAGGCGTATGTAACTCTTGATCCTGTATACGAATCACAAGTCCTTGATGTATTCAATTCTTTTGTAAAACAGGGAAACGTTTACAGAAAGAAAAAGCCTATCTATTGGTGCGCCGAATGTCAGACTGCACTTGCAGAGGCAGAAGTAGAGTATCATGATCATTCTTCCTCATCTATATATGTAAAGTTTGAGTTTGATGTAAATACCTATATAGTAATATGGACAACCACGCCTTGGACTCTTCCGGCGAATGTTGCCATAGCTGTTCATCCTCAGTATGAATACTGCAAGGTAAAGGTCGCAGACGAATACTGGATACTTGCCAAGCAGTTAGTTCCTAAGGTTATGAAAGATGCTAAAATTGATTCTTATGAAATAACAGAAGTATTCAAAGGAGCTTCACTTGAAAACAAATCGGCAAAACATCCTTTTATTCAAAGGCAGTCTCTTATTGTTTTAGCGGACTATGTAACTCTTGAAGACGGCTCTGGTTGTGTACACACGGCTCCCGGACACGGAGCAGACGACTATACTACCGGTCTGAAGTATAATCTGCCAGTTCTTTCCCCTGTGAATCACGAAGGCGTATTTACCAAAGAAGCCGGAAAGTACGAGGGTCTTAAGATATGGAAGGCTAACGAAGTAATTATAGCTGACCTAAAAGCAAGCAACCATCTCATAGCAAGCCAAAAGATTACTCATTCCTATCCGCACTGCTGGCGATGCAAGAGCCCTATAATCTTCAGAGCTACTGAACAGTGGTTTATAAGTGTTGAAAACAACAATCTTCGTCAGAAGGTTCTAAATGAAATTAAAAATGTCCAGTGGATACCTGAATGGGGAGAAACCAGAATAACCTCTATGATACAGGACAGACCTGACTGGTGTATATCAAGACAGCGCGCATGGGGAATACCCATACCGGCTCTTTACTGTGAAGACTGTACAGAGGTACTTCTTGATCCAAAGGTTCTTGAAAAGTTTATTTCAATCGTAAAAACTAAAGGTACCAACGCATGGTACGATATGGATCTTGAGGAACTTCTTCCGGACGGGTTTAAATGTCCCAAATGCGGATCGAATCATCTTAGAAAACAGTACGATATTCTTGATGTATGGATAGATTCCGGAGCTTCTTTCCAATCGGTTATCCATGCCAGAGAAGAACTTAAAAAGTTTCCGGCAGATCTTTATCTTGAAGGAAGTGACCAGCACAGAGGCTGGTTCCAGAGCTCGATATTTATGTCGGTTGGAAAGCACGGAAAAGCTCCTTACAGAAAGGTTCTCACTCATGGATTTATCAAAGACGAAGAAGGAAAGAAAATGTCCAAATCCATCGGCAACGTCATAGCTCCACAGGAAATTATCGACCGTTACGGAGCCGACGTGCTTAGACTTTGGGTTGCATCTTCAGATTACCGTGGAGATATAAGCATATCTTATAAGATACTTGACCAGCAGGTTGATGTTTACAGAAAGTTCCGAAATACCGTACGATTTTTGCTCGGTAATATAAGCGACTTTGATCCCAAAAAAGATATTGTCAAGTACGAAGAAATGTCTGAACTTGACCGCTGGGCCATGATGAAGCTTCATGAACTTATACGTGATGTAACCCAGGCTTATGAGAGCTATGAGTTCTACAGGGTACACCAGATGCTTAACAACTTCTGTACTGTTTCCATGAGTTCAATCTATCTTGACATTATAAAAGACAGGCTTTATACTCTAAGTAAAAAGTCGCAGCTGAGACGTTCAGCCCAGAGCGTAATGTACGAGATTCTTATGGCCATGACCAAAATGATGGCTCCGATAATAACCTTTACAACAGAAGAGATCTACGACCATCTCTCAGAAAATTTTGAAAAAAAGGCTACGGTACAGGCTGAAAGCTGGCCAGAATTCAATGAAAATTATATAGACAAAGCATTGGAAGAAAAGTGGAACAGAGTTCTTCTCATAAGGGAGGACATCCTCAAAGCACTGGAGGAAAAGAGGCGCGATAAGTTCATAGGCCACTCCTTGGAAAGCAAGGTCACAGTACAGCCTAAAGAACCTTCAGACTCTGTTATACTCGATTCTTTAGGAAATGAATTTATGTCTGATGTTATAATTGCTTCGGGATTTGAAACAGGCACTGTTGAAACCGGATATGAAGGAAGTCTTTGCAGAGTCAGAGTAGAAAAAGCCAGCGGAAAAAAATGTGAAAGATGCTGGAAAATTGATGAACATACAGGTGAAGATCCCCAGTTCCCGGATACATGTCCAAGATGTGCCCATACTCTTAAAACCATGAACTCTTAATTCATGCGTGGCTATGCCACGCATTTTTATACTGGAGGAAAAAATGAAAACTTCTTTCATCCTTATGGACTATCAGAATCAACCCGTTGACCCTGAGCTTATAGTAAAAAAGATTGCAGAATTTGCTAAAGTTATCGGAGGAAAGGCTTACGGACACTGGTCTAAATACCCGGCTACCATGTTCACTTTCTTAAAATACGGTATAGAACTGATCGAAATGCCGGAAGACGGATTTTCAAATAAAAAAGGAAACGATATCAAACTTGCTGTGGATACAATAGAGTCTATGTTCATGTTCCCGCATATAGAATCATATGTTCTTGTGACCGGAGACGCAGACTTTCTTCCGCTGGTGAGAAAACTCAAAACATATGGAAAATCCGTAATCGTCATCAGCCGAAGCAAAACAACATCCGCAGATATGCAACTGGCAGCCGATATGTATATTCCCTACGAGGACATTGTAAAAAATGAGTCCATAGTGGATATAGACACCTTTGACGATCTTGTAGAGGAGATAATACGAAAAACCGATGAAAAAAATCTTTCTCCCGATGAGGCAATCGTAAAAAGAATTATAACTGGTATCGGCGTTGACTATTCAAAATTCAGGTATACTTCCATGAATGCTTTTGTGGAAGACGTATTGAAAGCTATAAAGTGCAGGCTTATGAACAGTGATGAGGTTAGTGAATATGAGGAGAACTACATGCGTTTTATGGAAAGACTCATTGTTACATCCATAACACCTGTTGACTACAAATCTCTTGAATCGACCGCTATATCACGCCATCCATGGATATCATCAAATTCAAGAACATCTTTGAAAGATTTGATAAAAAATATGATAGAATCTAAGAGACTTATAAAAACAGATTCCGGCATCCTGAAAGTACCTGCTCCTAGAAGATGGGAAATAAAGTATGAAAAACTCCTTCCATATCCGGAGTACAGAAATAACTTCGTGAACATGACCTTCAAATCATTTACAGATAAAAAGTCAAATACCATATACGAAGTTCTTCATCAGGCAAAGGAATCACTAAGTCTCACTAACAAGGCTATAAGCTCTTTCGGTATCGCTCTTAAGTTTTCGGGCATGTTCCTTGGAAAAGACGGCAGTGATTACGTAAGCATAAAAACTCCTGTCATAATCAAAGGCAGTTTCGAACAGCTTAAGGCTTCAATGGATACTTTTTATATTAAAAGAATCCTTAAGGATGAAGATATTCATTCACAGGATATAAAGTACGTTTCAGAGTATGTGTTCGATAATCAGGATGAAAAAACCTGTATCAGCCTGCTTAAAGAACTAATACAAAAAAATGAAGTTATTTTTGAAAAACCATTTTACAAATATATCAGAAGAACTCAGAATAATGAATAAAATTAGGAGGTTCCTTTTATGGCAGAAAAAACCAAAATCCAGGACAAGCTGCTGAACATAGCCAGAGTAAACAACATAGAACTTAAGATCTTTTTTGAAGGAACGTTCAGTATTTCAGGCTACATAAAGTCATTTGATGAGTTTACAGTGCTGATAGAAAAAGACGGACAACAGACTCTTATATATAAGAGCTCCATAAGCCGTATAGATCCCATGAAGACAATAATGCTGTTTCCAAAGGATTCCACCTTCAAAAAATAGCGGTTTAAACTTTAAGGGAGATACTTTCTCCCTTATTTTTAACGCAATTTAAAATAAACAGCTTATAAAAAATACACTTTGAGAGTACCATTATGATAAGACTATTTTTTCGGAGGTAAGCATGGATCATTCAAAAGTTTTAGGTGAAGAAAGCATAGAGAAACTTATTGTAAAATTTTCTATACCAGCAATAATAGGGATGCTGGTCAATGCTCTGTATAATGTTGTAGACAGAATTTTTATAGGTAATGGAGTCGGTTCTCTGGCACTTTCCGGATTAACAGTAACTTTTCCTATAATGCTCATATCTATGGCTCTTTCAATGTTGATAGGACTTGGTGCAACCTCTCTGATTTCCATAAAGCTCGGAGAAAAAAAGAAAGAAGAAGCAGAAAAAATTGCCGCAAATGCATTCACTCTGCTAATAGGAGTCTCACTGATTTACTCAGTAGTCTTTCTTTTGTTTCTTGATAAAATTCTTCTTCTTTTCGGAGCCAGTCAGAACACTTTGGCATATGCAAGGGATTATCTGAGCATAATCCTTTATGGTTCGATATTTCAGTTTATTGGTTTTGGAATGAACCATTTTATAAGAGCAGAAGGCAACCCAAAAAGAGCTATGAGTACCATGGTAATAGGTGCAGTTCTGAACACCGTTCTGGATCCATTATTTATATTTGTATTCAAAATGGGAGTTCAGGGAGCGGCTATCGCAACTATAATATCTCAGGCAGTATCTGCGGCATGGGTGCTTTATTACTTTATGGCAAAAAAAAGCACTGTAAAGATACACGCAGCCAATATGAAGCTTAGCTGGAAGTATGTACGTCAAATAGTATCTATGGGACTTGCGCCGTTTTCAATACAGCTTGTGGGAAGTATATACAATCTTATACTCAACAACTCTCTTGCCAGATACGGTGGAGATAAGGCCATCGCGGCCATGGGCATAATAAGCAGTGCCGGTATGATTATTATGATGCCGGTCTTTGGCATAAACCAGGGAACTCAGCCTATCGTAGGGTACAACTACGGTGCAGGAAAGTATGACAGAGTAAAAAAAGCCCTTATGTATGCTTATATTGGGGCCACATCGGTTGTAATTCTCGGATTTTTAATGGCTATGCTTTTCCCTACACAGATAATACAGTTTTTTAATAGAACAGACGGTGAGTTAGTCTCCATAGGAGTCCCGGCAATGAGAATTTTTTCTCTTCTTATGCCTGTTATAGGATTTCAGATTGTAAGTTCAAATTACTTCCAGGCAATAGGGAAACCTAAGAAATCGATGTTTCTTACTCTTCTCAGACAGCTTATAGTACTGATACCTATGGTTATTATACTTCCTCTTTTCTTTGGACTCAACGGAATATGGTACGCTGTACCGATGTCCGATGGAATATCAACCATGCTTACGGCAGTCTTTATGTACTTTGAAATGAAGGAGCTTAACAGAAAAATCACCGAGACTGTCAAGGTTCCTGCCATATAAAATGGAGAACAACTTATACTGTAACCTTTGCGGCGTAAAGAACGATTTTTATTTCAGAGAAAAGAAAATGACTATAACTGTCAGATCAGAGCCGGTAGAGTTCAGCGGTATAGTTGCTGTATGTAAAAACTGTGGAAATGAAATAGACAATAACGTTATATATCTTCGTAATCTTTTCGCTGCCTACCGCATATATGAGAAAAAGCATTCTCTGGCAGGTTCACAGCAGTTAAAAGAGTATGAGAAGCTTTTTATGTGTACTCTGCAAGAACTTTCAGTCCTCGTAGAGATACAATACTCAATACTGAAGAAATATACTGCGGGCGATCTTATGACAAAAGAAGACTCAGAAAAAATAAAAACTTTTTTGGATCCTAAAAAGTTTTTTGAACTTTTAGAAAAAAATAAAAAACTTCTGACTCAGGAATCTTATAAAAAAATTCTGGAAAAGTTAAAAACTTTTGACGGCCTTGTAAAAGAAAAAAATCCTTATGAAGCTATTGTGCTTAAAGCCCATCCAGTTATTGATATTGAAAGAGTGAAACTGTCTTTTATGGCTGTTACAAGTATTGTTCCGGAAAAAAGCTATATACGGCTTATACGTTTCATGTGGCTTTGCGATAAGTTTTTTTACAACAGCCACACAAGACCGTTTACAGGTATTTCATATATAAAGCATCAGTCAGGCATTGATATTGAAAAAAGAACCGAATTTCTTTCTTACTTTGAATTTGAGGGACTCATAGAGCTTTCCGGAACAGCCTCATCGGAAGATATCCTAAGAATATCCATAACACCTAAAAAATCTTTGCCAACGACTTTGTCTGAGGAAAATTTCAAAGCGCTGCAGTCTGTATGTACTTCCTACAAATCCTTAGGAAACGATGCACTTACATCTTTTATCTATAAGTTTGAAGAGTTCAGAAATATAAAAAATAACCAGCAGATTGTTTTTTCCAAAAACGGTAATGTTTGAACGGAGGGATTCATGATCAAAAAGTTTATAAGCTACTATAAACCTCATAGGGGGCTTTTTTACCTTGATA
>CALMRR010000129.1 GCA_937871925.1 uncultured Petrotoga sp. | reverse complement strand
TTCTTGTTGAAAGCATTATGATCACTTTTGTGGCGGGTATCATAGGGATAGTTTTAGGTATAGGTCTTTCAAAGCTCATTGAAAGTTTTGCTGTTCAGTATGAGCTGAAAGCTGTAATGTCACTGCCTTCAATTCTTATTGCTTTCGGGGTTTCGTCCGGTATAGGCCTGTTTTTTGGTATTTATCCCGCCAACAAGGCGTCTAAACTTAGCCCGATAGAGGCTTTAAGATATGAATAGATGCATGTTTTCTTTTTTTTCTAAACATAGCTTTATTTTAACCTAAATGTAACTAATGTGAGTTATACTGTATATAATTATAAGATTAGTATCTGATAAAAACTTATAACCCATAATAGATAGCTTCATCTCTTATATTTAAATATTAGCCCCACCTCCAAGCTGATCCTTGGGGGTCTTTTTTTATAGATGAGGTTTAGGGTATAATTAAAAGTAAAAAGGCAGGTTTTTCTATGGAGGAAAGACAGTGAAAGCTATACTTATTGTGGATGATATTTCAATCAACCGCAAACTTATAAAGGCAGTAATATCAAAGAATATGACAGAACTGAATTTCTATGAAGCCTCTGATGGCGTTCAGGCCCTTGAAATCATGCATCATAACCAAGTAGATCTAATTTTTTTAGATCTTTTGATGCCCAAGCTTGATGGTTTTGGGTTTTTGAAGGAGATAAAAAGCAGTGATAGATACAGTAATATTCCAGTAATAGTTAGTTCAGCCATAGATGAGACTGAATATGTAAAAAAAGCTCTTGAGCTGGGGGCAGATGACTATTTTACAAAGCCCTTTACATCGGAACAGATAGAGTTTATACTTCCGCTAAAAGTAAAAAATGCACTTAAGGAAGTTGAACATATCAGAACCATTATGGAGCTGAACAGTATGATGCAGGAGGAGATGGAACTTGCCAACATATTTCAGCATATGATAATAAATAATACCAAAGAGCTTAAGACAGCTCAGATGTACGGTGATTATCTTCCGGCCTCAAAGGTTGGCGGCGATTTTTTTGACTGTATAGAAAACCAGGATGGACTTTGGTTCATAATAGCCGATGTTTCCGGACATGGAGTGGCTGCTTCGATGATATCTTCCATGGTAAAGGTCATGTTTGAAAATTATATCAAGTTAGAGAACACTCCTGCCGGGGTTATAAAAAGGATGAACGATTTTTTTTGTGATAGTATAAAAGGCAATCTGTACTTTAGCTTTACGGCATTTATAGGGAATATAAAGAATAACTGTCTTACCTTCTGCAACGCAGGACATCCATATCCTCTGGTTTACAAAGCTGTATCCAAGGATTTTTTTCTTATAGAGGAAAATGGGTTCATTGTAGGTATTATGAAAGAGGCAGAATATTTTCAAACGCAGACGGAGGTAGCAGCAGGCGACTTTATAATTCTGTACAGCGATGGGTTTCAAAACAATGCTGATGATGACCAGCTTACCGTAAGAGATTGGGTAAAACAACTCATCGGTTTTATGAACAAGCTTGATATGCACTTAATGACTGCTGAAGACACAGTTTGGCAAATAAAGCAAAATTTTCTTAAGTGTCAGGGAAAAAGATGCTCCGATGACATCAGTATCATGGTTTTAAAAATTCTCTAGACTTTATGATGGAGGAGATTTTATGACAGAAAACGAACTTTGCGAAAAATTGGTTTTGAGATATGGGCTTACAAAAGAAGAAGCTTTGGATATAATAAAGGATTTTCGTCAGTTATTTATTCAAAAGTTGGAGGAACTAAAAAAATCATTGCATGTGCTTGATTACACACAGATCAAAAACTGTGCGCACTCACTTAAGGGTGCAAGTGCCAATATAATGTACGATGAAATTGCGGTTTTGTTTTCTGATATTGAAAAGGCGGCTATTTCACAGAATAAGGACAGCATTGCGGAGCTTATACGCAGGGCGGAAGCAGTTCAAAAATCGGGAGGGATACTATGAGCAGCATATCAGAAAAGGCTGTTATAGGAGATAACGTTAGAATCGGAAGGAATGTTGTGATTGATGACGGTGTAGTAATAGGTGAAAATTCAGTTATAGGTGATTTTGTAATTATCCATGAAGGTACTAAAATAGGAAGGTCAAGCGTGATAGGCGATAGTACTGTTTTGGGCAAAAGACCTTTCAAGGCAAGCAACTCGGCTGTTACCAAGGACGTTTTACTTGATCCGCTTGCTATAGGCGAGTGTGTTACGGTAGGTGCGGGCTGTATACTATATGCTGGAGCTGTAATACAAAGCCATGTTTTCATAGGTGATCTTGCAAGCGTGAGAGAAGAGGTTTCCATCGGAGAGTTTACTATTATAGGACGTGGTGTGAGCGTTGAAAATAAAACTGTTATAGGAAGGTACGTAAAAGTCGAGACTAATGCATATATCACGGCAATATCCGTTATAGAGGACTACTGTTTCATTGCTCCGGAGGTTACCTTTACCAACGATAATTTCTTGGGGAGAACAGAAGAAAGAAAAAAATATTTCAAAGGGCCGACATTGAAAAAAGGTGCAAGAATAGGGGCTAACTCTACTATACTGCCTGGTGTGGTGATTGCTGAGGATACCCTTGTAGCAGCTGCAAGCGTTGTAACCAGAAGTACCTTGGCAGGTAAAGTTTATATAGGCTCGCCCGCCAAAGTACTAAGAGATGTTCCGCAGGAACAGCTTTTGAAGAATCAGAGCTACTATAAAGAATAAGACCGGAGGGTCTTATTCTTTTTTTTTGTAAGATATATTTACCTTCTTAACAAAAAAACGTATTATAAAGTAGATATCATGTAAAATGTGTTTTTAAAATCAAAATCAGGGGTAAGAGAATGGAAAAAAACGGTATGTCTATAGCTTCAAAGTTTTCATTTTATCTTGGTGCAATAGTAGCTTTATCTGTTTTTGTTGTTGGAATGATAGGTGTTTTGTGGAGCTACGACCTAAGAAAAAAGGATTTCATAAGTTTGTATGAATCAAGCACAGCAAATCTTTCAGAACTTATGTCTTTAGAACTTCAAGAGAAGGATTTTCAGGGGATGGAAAAAGCTGCGGATACTTTTTTTCTTGATGAGAGTGTGAAAAGCATAACTGTATACGATATCAACGATAGTATAGTGTTAATTAAGGAAAAAAAAGTACCGCCTAATCATATATCTGTTTCTAAAACCATATTCTACGGGAATAAAGCACTGGGGAAACTAAAGGTTTCTTTTGGATATGATACGCTGATAAGGGATTTTGTCGACAGTATAGCCATGATTTTGTTGCTTGTGGTGGTTCTTATAGCAGTTATACAGATTTCATCTTCATTTTTGTTTTCTAGGTTTATTAAAAAACCTTTGGACAAGCTTATGGCTTATATTCAGAATATTTCTAACGGCAGATACGATGAAAAGATTGAGAAGAGTTGCGGAGAGTTCCTAAAGATAGAGGAAAGCTTTGCAAAGATGGTTTTGGAGATAAAAAACCGTGAGACAAAGCTTAGAGAGAGCTCTTACAGACTGGAAAGGCTTGATACTGCATTGGAGGTTTCCAAGTTTGCGGTTGAAAAGTCTATGATAGAAGCTTACTGGATAAAAACCGACGGAAGTATAGTCTATGCAAACAGTTCGGCGAGGAAGAATCTTGGCTACAGTGAACAGGAGTTTGGAAAACTCACTGTGTTTGATATAGATCCGGATTTGGATGAGCAGATGTGGAGCAGTCACATGGAAAAAATAAAAGATGAGCAAAGCATGGTATTTCAGAGAAAGCAGAAAAGGAAAGACGGTTCTCTTTACGATGTTGAAGTTACTTCAAACTATCTTGTGTACAAAGATAAGAAGTACAATTTTTCTTTTGTGCAAGATATAACGGAAAGAATAAAAACTCAGAAAAGGCTTATGGAGCTTAACAATAATCTTGAAAAGCTTATACAGCAGCGGACTATGAATCTTGAAAAAGCTTATGCGCAGTTGGATGAAGCAAACGAGGGCCTTGTTGCGATGAATCAGGAGCTTTTGGCTATGAACCAAGAGCTTCAGGCAGCTCTGAATGAACTGGGAAAAACACAGAAAAGCCTTATTGAAAGCGAAAAGATGGCTGCTCTGGGTAAGCTTGTCGGTGGGATAGCCCACGAAATAAACACACCTCTTGGAAACGGCCTGGTGGGAAGTACCTATATATCTGACGAGAACAGGAAAATACTGAATATGCACAGTAAAGGAGAACTTACAAGATCCTGTTTTGAGGAGTTCCTGAGGAAAAATATTGAAACTTCGGATATAATAGTTTTGAATCTTAAAAAGGCTGCCGGTTTGGTGGCCAGTCTCAAAGAAATCTCTGTGGATCAGTCCAGTCAAGAAAAAAGGAAGTTTAACTTAAAAAAGTATCTTGAGGATATAGTTCTTACCATGAACTATCCTCTGAAGAAAAACGGTCACCGTACAGAAATAGACTGTGATGAAAATCTTGATATAGAAAGCTTCCCAGGAGCTTTGTCGCAAATAATTACCAACCTTGTTTCCAACTCGGTTATTCATGGATTTGAAGGGCTCGAGAAACGTACGATAAAAATAAAAGCTGTTCTTATAACCGATCAGTCTGATAAGAATAAACAGATGATTGAACTGGTTTACAGCGATAACGGTCACGGGATATCTCAGCAAGATATAGAGAAAATATACGATCCGTTTTTTACTACTAACAGGAGTAAAGGCAATACCGGTCTGGGACTAAGCATAGTTTATAACCTTGTCACCCAGACGCTCAAGGGCAGTATTAAATGTCAAAGTATCAAAAACGAAGGAACAGTCTTTACCGTTTCATTTCCTGTATCTTCTGTCAGTCGTTGAGCTTATTCATTATGGACTTTACTGTATCTATGCTGTTTATAAAAATGTCCAAAAGGAACGGATCAAACTGTTTTTCACGTTCACGTTTCATATATTCCAGTGTATTGTCAAGAGTCCATGCCTTTCTGTATACCCTGTCAGTGCTAAGTGCATCAAAGACATCGGCTATGGATACGATACGTGCAAATATATGTATTTCGTCTTTGGAAAGACCGTTCGGATAACCTTTTCCGTCATACCTTTCATGATGTTGCAGAGCAACTACTGAAGCACTTTGAAGCATCTGTTGTTTTGAACTTTTCAAAAGATCATACCCATAAACGGTATGATTTTTCATTATATCAAACTCTACAGTTGTCAACTGTCTGGGAGCCAGAAGAATACTGTCAGCTATTACTATTTTGCCTATATCGTGCAGAGCTGCGGCATTTTTAAGTATTTCATTGTCTTCATCTGAAAAACCGTATTTTTTTCCTATTAGCTGTGCAAATTCTGATACTCTTTTTACATGATTTCCTGTTTCCTTCGAACGGGTTTCAGCTATTTCCGAAAGTGTCATTATTATATCTTTTTGAGTCTCTTTCAGTTCTTTACGTTTTAAATCAAGCTGCACCATATCATCATAACTTCTGAGAGCGTTTATAATTGAAGTAAAAAGCTTGCCTTTGGTCAGCTCTGTTTTTTCTTTGTAATCGTTTATATCGTATTCAAGCACAACTTTTTCTTCCGGTGCCGAACCAGGATGTCCGGTTCTGAGAATTATACGGAGCATACTGTTTTTCAGTTCATTACGTATGTACTCTACCAGCTTAAGACCGGAGTCGTTTTCCTCCATCACTACATCTAAAAGCACTACGGCAATATCGTCTTCCCTGAAAAGTACTTCTCTTGCCTGCCTTTCACTGTAAGCGCTGAGAAATTCGATGTTTTTATTTCTGAAAGTCATATCCTTAAGTACTATTTTGGTTATTTTATGTATCATCACATCATCATCAACTATGAGAATTTTCCATGCTTCTTTGGTATAACCGCAAGTGTTTTGGGTTTCTTGTGCAAAGCTCAGAAAGTCATCCATTATCTCACCTCTGTCCACTAAGCCCGTTTTTTATGGCTTTAAGATATATGTCCAGTTCATCAAGATAGTCCTGGAAATTAAGATTGTTTTTATTCTTTGCATCTTCATCCATTTTCTGTAAAATTTCAGCAATATTTGATATTCTTAGAGAAAGGGACGAGCCTTTCAATTTGTGAGAAAGCTTTGAAATACCTTCAAAATCATTTTTTTCAATCATCTCTCCGAGAATTTCAAATTCAGATGAAGTGTATTTGACATATTCGCCAAGCAACTCCTGAACCTCACTTTCCACAAGTCCTGTTTCTTCCTGAACCTTTCCAATAAGCTCTTTTATGTTTTTTTCTGAACTGCTGGTGCAAATATTCATGATTTTAAATGTCTCAATAAGATCACTTGTCTGAAAGGGTTTTACCAAAAGTTTATCAATTCCGGCAGCTTTGATCCTGTCTTTATCTTCTGACGAAAGATCAGCGGTAAGAGCAACAATAGGAACCGTTGGATTTATTTTTCTTATGGCGTTACTGGCATCTATGCCGTTCATAACAGGCATCTGTATATCCATTAAAATAAGATCGTAAGAAGGATTGCGGATATACTCATCCACAGCCTTCTGTCCATCGGATACAATGAAGCAGGATATTTTTTCTTTAGCAAGAATATTGCCGATAAGTTTTTGGTTAATGAAATCATCTTCAGCAACAAGAACATTCAAGTCAGACATACTCTTTTTCCCTCCGGACTGATTTTCAAAGCATTCAGAAGATAAAGCTGTGTCAATTTGGAAGTTTTTGAAAGCAAACTCCAGTGTTAATCTGCTTGATGATTTAGTGAAAAGCACTTGCATCTCTCCAAATAAAGGCTTCATAGAAGAAACGAGAGCTTTAAGATACGGAAGCCGGAAAAAGAGATCATCCGCCAAGCTATAATCTGTCCAAGAAAAACGATACGTTCCTGAAAACTCGTCAATAGAAAAAACCGAACTGTCAAGTGTAAAAGATATACCCAACTTCTGGGGAGTTAAATTGAAAGTCGAAACGTTTATATTTATGACTTGATTGCCTGAGATTCTTTCAATAACGGCAAAAATATCGTAAAGTATTCGTGCCAAAGCATGAAAATCTGAGATAATCAAATCCGGTGCCATATCGCTGCTGTTTTCCATGGTGATGTTAAGCTTGCCTATCTTGGGTCTGTATGCTTGGGCGGTTGCTAATATCGTATCTTTAAGGCTGAACATGCTTTCTTTTCCGTCCGCAGAAGACCATGAGAAACCATTAGCTGCATAAAGAGCATCTTTGTCTTCATTTTTCAGGCTGCGAAGCTGAAGCTTCAAATACAATGCCGAAATTAAGTTTATATCAAATAGATTGGAAAGTGAAAGCTGTACTTTCAAAGAGCTTTCATCATTTTCAGAAAAATTCTCTGTCTTGCGCAGTGAACAGACAATAGCGTTCGGAGATCCATTGATATCATAAAGTAATTTGGAGTTTACAGAGGCATAGAATATCTGTCCTTTTGAGGTTTTAAGGCAGTACTCTTTTGGAGTTATTTCAAGGCATGACTTCAAAGCAGCAAGATCGTCAGAAGCATCTTTGATACTTTGCGGTTCAATAACCTGGGTAATTTTCATTTTTGAAAAGGATTCCAAGGTATAATCAAACAGTTTAAGAGTCTTTTTGGATGCTGTCCTGATTTCTCCCGACAGTCCCATAATTATACATGGATCGGGCAGGATATCAAGGAGCTGGCTGTAAAATCCTTCAACGTTTGTCAGTCTGTCCTGGGTAATGTTCATGATATTTATAAGTTCAAGTTCTTTTAAGCGTTTATAACCAACCTGGGCTATCATAAAGGTCAAACTTGTCACGAACTGAATTATAGCATTGATTTTTTCATGAGATATTAATGGAATCTTTTTTACTGCAAGAATGTATTCGGGTTCATTGAAGCCGTAGTTCCTTGCCTGTTCCATGAAGAAGTTTATATCCGGTTTTTCCGTAAGGAACTGTCCGACAATGATGCTTCCCATGAAAACATTATCGATGGTTATCTTTGAACCCAGTTCAAGAAGGCCGTTACTGCATTTTTTTAACACATGAGAATTTTCCTTGAGCAATGAATTAAAGAGCTCAAAATCACTTTCCGTACATCTAGCGGAAGAAAAAGGATTTTTCCTATGAAATTTTGTGCAGATATCAATCCAGCCTATGCTTATCAGAGGGCGGCCGACAGAGTTTATCAAAGTTACCGGAACTTCTGAGAACTCATAAAAATTGGTAAGCACTTTTTTAAGTGCCGATATATCCAAGAGATCTTCAAGAAGATACTTCATTATGCACCCACCCTGAACAAAAAAATAAAAGCAAACTTATATAATATTTTACCAGATTATTACTGAAAAATAAAATTTGTTTTCAAAGTGTACTAAAAAGATAGCCTCATAAAAATAAACAACCCCCTTTTATCAGGTGAAATATCTGGTAAAAGGGGTTTTTAGATGTGTCAGGAAATTAACTCGGAAATTTTTTCAATAAAAGACGAAGGATCTTCAGGTGCAAGTCCCTGAGATATAAGCGCCTGCGCATAAATTACATCTATAAGATTCTTAAGCTTCTGAGATGTTTTATCCTGTTCAAACGATGCTTTTATGGCGGCGTACATTTTATGGTCGGGATTTATTTCAAGAATTTTTTTAGCTTTTAGTTCAGATAGATCCTGATTTTCACCCATTTGTTTGATCAACTGTTCAACAGCCATACTTATTCCGTCTTTACTGCTTACTATGCATGAAGGGCTGTTCTTTAGCCTGGAACTTATACGTACATCTGAGACAGTATTTTTAAGATGTTCCTTTATGAACTGCAATATATCTGACTGCTCTGCGTTTTCTGTCTTATCCTGTTTATCTGAAGGTTTTTCCTCTTCCTTACTGGCTGACTGAATCTTTTTTGTATTAAACTCCGATATGAAGTCAAGCACAAGCTCATCCATATTTTCATATATAAAAAGTACTTCAAAGCCCTTATCAATCAAACCCTCTATTTGCGGAAGCTTTTGTGCCGCACTTCTGTCTTTGGCAAAAGCGTAGTAAATATACTCCTGCCCTTCTTTCATACGCGAAACATACTCTTTCAGAGTTGTCAATCCTACATCAGATGAACTGTCAAACATAAGCAGCTCCGAAAGTTTTTCCTTGTTTTCATAGTTCATATAAATTCCGGCTTTTATTGCTCTTGAAAACTCCTTCCAAAATCCTTCATATTTTTTTCTGTCATTTTCAAGCATTGATTTTAACGCCTGAATAATATTCTTTTCAAGAGATTTTTTAATTCCCTGGAGCTGTTTTCCCTGTTGCAGAAGCTCTCTGGATATATTTAATGAAAAGTCCGGCGAATCAACAAGTCCTTTTATAAAGCCAAGATACTCAGGAAGAAGATCTTCATACTTTTCCATTATAAATACATGTTTTGAATAGAGACTCACACCTCTCTGAAAATCCTTGGTATAAAAATCATAAGGAGCTTTAGACGGAATATATACAAGGGCAGTAAACTGAACCGTGCCTTCGCCTTTGAAATGCACCACCTGTATTGGATCGTTCCAATCATGAAAAAGATCCTTGTAAAGCTGATTATACTCATCCTGAGATATATTTTTTTTATCTTTTTCCCAGAGGGGAAGCAACGAGTTAAGGGTTTTAGGAATTTTTCTTGTAACGGTTTTTTCTTTCCCGCTGTCAGCGTCATCCTTTATTTTTTCCTCTACTTCATAGTCCATAATAATCGGGTATCGTATGTAATCGGAATACTTTTTGACAAGCTCGCTTATAGTGTACTGGTCAAGAAGGTTCAGACCGTTTGCATCGTTTTTAAACTCATCTCTCAGATCAATAACTATAGTGGTTCCGCGATTTAACCTGTCACAGTAGTCAATAGTATAGGTTCCGTCTCCTTCAGACTCCCATAGGACGGCTCTTTCTTGGGAATCTATGGATTTGGTCATTATGGTTACCTTTTTTGCTACCATGAAAGCAGAGTAGAAACCCACTCCAAACTGTCCTATAAGTTCCAACCCGTCTGCAGATGCCTGAGTTTGCTTCATTTTTTCAATAAAGGCCTTGGAACCGGATTTGGCTATTGTTCCGATGTTCTGGATAACTTCATCATAGCTCATTCCTATTCCGTTGTCTGATACTTTTAGACATCCTGCTTCTTTGTCAATTTCCAGAAGTATTTTCAGTTCAGTATCATCCGCCAGGATGCTTGTATCGGTCAAAGAACGAAATCTAGCCTTATCCAAAGCATCAGAAGCGTTTGATATAAGCTCTCTAAGGAAAATTTCCTTATGAGTGTATATAGAGTTGATCATAAGATCCAGAAGTTGCTTAGTTTCTGCTTGAAATTGCATTTTTTCAGCCATTGTTTCTTTCCTCCTGTCTATTTTTATAACCAAAAAAGGACCTCTCGAGTCCTTTTTGGCTTATTCTTTTATAATACCTGAACTTCACGTACTTTGTTATCGTTTTTTGTCTTTGAAAGCTCTAGTGTAAGTACTCCGTTTTCGTACCTGGCATTAAGAGAGTTGATATCATAATCCTTAGGCAATCTGAAAGTTCTTTCCAGTTTTCCGTAAACACGTTCTTTTCTGAGAAACTTTCTGGAGGCATCAACGCTTTTCTGAGCCGATACTGATAAGATATCTTCTTGAACCTTTATCTTTATATCATTTTTAGAGAGTCCCGGCAGTTCCGTTTCAAAAATTATCTTTTCATCTTTTTCATATATATCGGTATCAGGTGAGATTCCATTATAAGTTGAATCTTTTGCCATTAACTCTGAAACATCGTACTCCTTTCCGTTCAATACTGAAGAACAAAAACCGCACTCGTCATCTGCCGGTAAGTATCTTATGTATGCTGTCATATATATTTCCTCCTATCTCATATTTTTATGTAATACAATAATATCATTATCACTCGATAATGTCAAGTGCTAATGCAAAATAAAGAAAATCAAGATGAATATATTCTATAAATAATAAGATAGTAGGTAAATATATTCGTAATTTGTTTTTTAAGCAAAAGCAAACAAAAAATGCTAATTTATCAAAAAAATCTGTGGAATACTAATCTTTTCAAAAGGATCACAATTAAATACAAGATATTTGCCGGTTGTAAGCGGATCTCTTTCAAAGTCATCAATTACCGATGCTCCGTATGTCATAGAAACAATGCTTTGTCTTAGTGAAACCCCGCTTTCTGAAAGAATTCTCAAATCCCTTACCCAATCAGGTGTTTCCACCGGGGCATCTGAAGAAAAGGTTACAGGGATAGAGTAAGTGAAGAAATCTTTGAACCTATAGCAAAGAGCAGCTCTTTCTCCCAGACAGAGAGGGATCAATGTTTTGTCAGACTCTATAAAAGCCGGCTGAACATCAAGTACTACCGGATGGGAAGCTATGTATTCAAGCTGTTCATCGCGTATAAGAGAAGCATGGATAATTCTATGAAGTTTACGAGGTTTTACCTGTTCTATTGCACCGAGTATTTCATCGATGGCTCCGTCTCCTATAGCATGCATTGCGAGGTGAAGATTTTTTTCTTCACAGAAGTTAAGCGCTTGCGCTATCTGGTCTTTATTCCATACTTTTTGTCCAAGGTCTTCAGTATCCTTATATTTTTGGGAAAGTAATGCAGTTCTTGCACCGAAGGAACCATCCACATATATTTTAACTGAACGGAAGTATTCGAAGTAACCCTGTTCGCTGAACGATAAAAGCTCATCACAGTTATTTACTGCTACTTTTTCGAATATCTTGAGTTTGGAGTTTTCAAAGGGAAGTTCTTCAGGGGTTATTCCGTGAAGATCATCGGAATGTATAAATCCGTAGCCTTTTGAAGTAAGATAGGCAGTTGCATGTTCAAAAGCTTTTTTGATATCAAAGTTCTCCTTTATGGCGGAGTAAAGAATTTTTATTGCATTTTCAGTGACAGTACCGCTGACAGGATCAACATAGGAGCTTTCTGCAGAGAAGTCCACCGTGTCTATCACAGGTTTATTTACCACTGCCTTATGGCCACATCTTCTGATGAGTATAACCGGTGTTTCAATAGTGATTTCATCGATAAATCTCCTTGTAACCAATGCGGTTGATTCATCCCAGCCTCTTAGAAATATTGGAGAGCTCCCTTCTTGCAATTTTTTAACAATAAGTTCTTTTATCTGTGCGAGAGTAAGATTTTCCAGAGACGGTGTTATAAGTTTTTTTCCGAAAGATAAAAGGTGCATGTGAGAGTCGGTTATAAGAGGGGTTATATAATCATTACAATTTACCGGAGTACTTATAAATCTAAAAACTCCGTCTTTAGTCAAAATATGCATTTTGTCCTCCTTTTTGGCACTATCGCAGATTAAAGTATAAAAATCATATTGAATATAAAAAAGTTGCCCTTACGGGCAACCATAGCAGGTGTTAAGCGTAAATATCAAGGTTGTTCCCAAGGAAAGGATTCAGAGCCTGATGCATTGCCTGTGTTGTTTCCTGCATGCTTTGGACAAGCATGTCAGCTCCTTCTTTCTTCGTATCAACAGCCATTTTCATAACTCTAAGCGATACAGCCTGCTGTAAGACGGAGTTGTTTGCGTTGATTCCGTAAATGTCCATGCTGCTCCCTCCTTTCACCAATTAGAAAGTAGTATTATTTTTCTGTCTGGCTCTCAGGTGGTTTTCCGTTCGGATTTTTAACAATTTCCTCCCATGTATCGCGCAGATCTTTTGTAAGTTCTATCATTTGTGAAACCGGCTCGGTTTCTTTCTTAAAGTTGGCTTTTTCAAGGTTGTCAAGTATAAAAGTGTAAAGACCGAAAAGATTTCCTGAAATCTCATATTCGGGCTTAAGAGTAGACATCAATTCTATGAATATATCCTGGGCACGTATTATCGCTGTGTGCGCATTTGCATACTCTTTTTTTGAAACAGAGTCAATATACTGGTTCATGAACTTTATTGCGCCGTTGAAAAGCATGAGCACCAGTTCCTGAGGACTTGCTGTAAGTATCGAATTTTCAAGATACTGCTCCGCCGGATCGCGTCTTTCCTTTGGTTCTTCCCGTGGTTTCTGTGAGAGCTGATCAATGCGTACCTGGCTATTGTTTATTATCTGCGGTTTTATAAACTTGCTGTAAGTTCCGTTAGTGATTACTTTTGCATTGTTAGTATTTTCCGGCATAATTTCACCCCGTTTTTCTAAATAGTCATATCATTTTATCGTCCGTAAATGCAAAAGCAGTATATTAAAATTATAGCATAAAGTAACCTGTAGTTACAGTCGATAATAAACTTAGATATTTAAATAAATAAAGAATCTGGAGGTATAAACTCAATGGCTGACAATCCATATCTTGGTTCAATGCAGATGGCCGGTCTTACCGGTATAGATACCAAGTCTATGATAAACAAAATAATGGAAAAGAAATTAGTTCCTGTGGAAAGGGAGCAGACTAAGTTTGATAAGCTCTCATATCAACAGAAGGCATGGCAGGCCGTGGATAAGAAACTCAGCGATTTTTGGTCGTATCTTGCTGACTTCAGAGTGCAGAGTTCTCTTATACCAAAGAAAGTTACGTCTGCGGATGAAAAAATCATAACAGTTACCGCGCAGCCGGCAGCTATAAACAGATCCTTATATGTTAATGTTGTGCAGATGGCATCACCTTCAAAGTATACTGCAGCAAGCGGTCCGAACTTTATAAGAGACGATGTTCTGCTTACCAAAAAATTTAGTCAGCTGACGTATACCACCACTCCTTCTTCTTCAAGCGGAGATCCGTCGGTAAACACCTTTACTATAAAAACAGTGAACTCCAATGGAAACATTACTAAAAATGTCAGTATCGATATGGCGGCGCTTTCGACAGGAGATCCTACTGTCCAGCAAATACTGGATAAAATAAACACAGAGTTCTCCGGAGCGATGACTGCGGAGTTAAACAATGGAAAGCTTCAACTTATAAAGCAGGGAGACACGAATAAGATTATACTTGGGTCAAGTTCGGATACTTCAAACTTTTTTGATGTTTTTAAACTTAACGGTGCAGCTGATTCAACAGGAAAAGTCATAACCACGGTAAGCGGTGAAGTTGTAGGGGGAACCTATCCTACTCCCGCAGACGATACTCTGAACAATCTTCCGCTAATACCAGGAAGTATTACTTTCAGTCTCAATGGAGGACTCCAGACTTTAAAAGATGACGGCGGAGGTAACTTAAAAAAAGTTGACGGTACAGTAGTAGGTTTTATAAACTATACTACCGGTAAGTTCAGTGTATTCAGTGATTCATCTTTAGATGGAAAAAGCATGGACAGCGTGAGCTATAAGTATCAGACCTCTACAGCCCTCAGCGGTCTGGAAAGCACAGAGCCTGTATGGTCTGTAGGACAGTCTAAGGCTTTCAGCAACTATGTTTCCGGGGTAAGCTCGATAGAAAATACTATTACTGTAAACGGTGTGGATATTACTTTTACATCGAGTGATTCCCTTACAACTCTTATTGCTAAGATAAACGGATCTCAAGCTGGTGCTACGGCTTCTGTTGACAGCAGCGGAAGGTTTTTTATTGAAAACAGAGAAGGCGGTCCTGCCGATATAAGTATAAGCGGAAAGGACAGCGGCGGGAAGAAACTTCTTGTAGCTCTTAAGATGCTTGAGCCTGACGAGGCAACTCTTGCAGGTACTATAAGTGCCGGTGAGGCTGCGATTGTTAAAGTTTCTTCATCAGCATCGGGAACAGGAGCTATGACTGTGACTTCCTGGACCAACAATGTTAATTTTGAAGACATAACCATAAATCTAAAAAGTCTTTCGGAGACATCTTCAACATACACCAAGATTGATGTGGAACAGGATGTTGATAAATCGGTTGAGAAAATAAAAGAATACGTTACAAAGTACAATGAGCTTATGGACTTCCTCTATGTTAGATATAAAAAGACACCTGCATCAACGACCATCGATGTCAGCAATCCGACGAGGCCAAAAGATCCTGATGCAATTACCGAGGATATGACGGAAGAGCAAAAACTTGAAGTGGTTCTCAGAGGAGACAACAATCTTCAGAATATTTTCATGAAGATGAGAAGTATTTCATACGGTACCGTGAATTGGTATTCAGACGATAAACCTAAGTATTCTTCATTTTCGCAGATAGGTATAATAAACGGAGATGCCGGAAAAACTTATGAAAATACGCTCAAAGGCCATCTTTCTGTTGATGAAGCCACTTTAAAAGCCAAGCTTAAGGAAAATCCCATTGATGTGTGGAATATTATATCCGAGGAAAAAGAAGTGGTTGTGGGCTATGATTCAGCCAACAAACCCATTTATTCCAAGAACTCAGGAGTAGTTACCCAGGTCAAGGATTATATATGGCAGGTTACAAAGTACAGCGGTACGATAGATCAGATCTCTGGCACTAACGGTACTATAGGAAAGGAAATGAATAGGATCGCCAAATGGCTTGTAAATGAAATTAATAAACTTCAGAAAAAAGAAGCGGATCTTTACCAGACTTTTTCCAAGATGGAGCAGGCAGTTTCCAAAATGAGTATCCAAGGTTCGTACCTTTTGAGCAAGCTGGGAAATAATAGTAACAACAATCAATAAAATAAACAAGAGGCTTACGCCTCTTGTTTATTTTATACTTATCAAAAGATCATCCATTATCTTAGGAGAATCGGTCTGACCACCGGAATATGCCCACTGTCCTCCCTGAGGGCTTATTGGTCTTAGAACAGCTTCTATTCCGTCATAATCATAAGTGGTTATGTATATGTTCCAGTTTTTCATGGTACTTGCTTCAATTACCGAAAGAGGAAGTGAAAAGGTTATTTTCGAGAACTGTTTTTCTACTTTTATTCCCGGAGCCGGAGTAATAGGCAGACCATAACTGTCGGTTCCTGCACCGGTACTGTTGTATGCTGAACATGACCATCCGGTTATATAGAGCTGGTAATCCCAGTCCAGACCGGCAGGCATCAGAGCGTTCTGTTTTGGAAGAGCCGTGACTCCTTTTTTATTCGGACTGTCCAGAAATATTTGAAAAGTGACGTGGTCAAAACCGTTTGCCGGACCCCAAACGTCGCTGAGTTCACGCATGACTATTTCAATGCTCAGCATTGTCCCGATCTGCTGGACTCTTGCCCCTAGCATATCCTGCTGATTCTTAAAGGTAAGATCCTTCGGATAAGAGTATTTTCCTTGCGGGCCGTTATCATCTCCCAAAGGATCTTCAACGGCTGCGAGTTCATTTTGTGGAATGTCAAGTGAAAAATAAACCGTAGGAGAGTAATCGGAAAAGAGTGGTGTCTTTCCGAAGGCTTTTACAAAAGCAGTATGCTTGCCTGGAGTAAAGTCGGCTATCTTAACAGGAATGCTCCACTCTTCATTTTCTTTCATGGAAAGATTTATAGCCGCATACTCTTTATCGTCTCCGTCTATGATAAGTCTTACCGACTTTGCTCCGTTAGCTCTTCCTTTTATATAAAAGTCATCTGAAAAGGTTTTTCCCTGGAGCTGCATATCGAGCTGTACCGAAACGGTTTTAGGCTTGAGAGTAACTTTTTCATCAGTTACTTTGTAGATTATAAAGGATTTTTCATTAAGGGAGGTATCAAGTTTTCCCTCGTAAACCAGGTCATTTTGAGGTACATTCATAGACATAACAGGTTTCAAAACCGTACCGTCCTGAATTTCAAGTTTTATTCCGGTAGCGTACTTCCTTTTTGAATTAGTATTCATAAGAATAAGATATTTTTCATTTTCATACTCGATGCTGTAGCAAAGTATGCCTGGTCCTGTGCTGTCAGAAAAAAGTACTTTTATTCTACCGTATCTGAAGGTCGGGATCTCTTTTCTCATTTTGTTTATGGCCTGGATAAACTTAAAAAGATCGGAATTACTATTAAAATGATCCTCTCCAATACTTGAAAAACCTTCTTTGAACATGGCTGCTCGTGTTTCTGTAAAACCCTGTTCCGTACCGTAGTATATTTGGGGTATTCCTGGTATGGTATATAAAAGCGTAAGGGCAATCTTAAGGTCATTTATGGTTGCTCCCTTGAGGAACCTGTCCATGTCATGATTGTCCACAAAAGTGACCAGCATGGACGGATCTTTGTACACTTCTTGTCTTTGAGTGAGTCTGTACTCAAGGTATGAGGTTGGCTTCCCTTCTTTGAAGACACGTTTTATATCGGTGAGAAGACCAAAGTCAAGCATTGAGTTGAACCCATAATCAAAGTACTTGTTTATTTCAATGTCGGCAGTATTTTCATACGGATTGGGACTTATCCATGTTTCTCCGAAAGCTATGAAGTTATCTTTTCCCAGTGATTGGGCTTTTTCGTAAATATTGTTTTCACCCTTGAAAAAATCCTGCCAGAACTCTTTTTCCACATATTTGGCCGTATCAACCCTAAATCCGTCTATACCGGCTGTCTCTATCCAGTTTCCGTAGATTTCCTTGAGAACTTTCCGTACTTGCGGATTTTCGGTGTTGATGTCGTCTAAGTCTGAAAAGGATGTATTATAGATATCTAATTCACCGATAAGAGATGGAAAGTGGTATATGGCAAGCTCTCTCTGCTTGGGATCGTTGAAATCATTCATATTGAAAGGATACTGCTGCGGCTTACTGACAGGTATGGATTTTTCATTAAGACTGTACTTACCGTTATTGTATATAATAAAGTTTCCGGTGTGATTGGGTACTATATCCTGAATAACGTATAGACCCTTTTCATGGGCTTTTTTTACAAATTCGGTATAAAGTTCGTTAGTTCCGAAGTGCTCATCTATCTTTGAAAAATCACGTGCCCAGTAGCCATGGTATCCTCCGTAGTCTACAGAGTCATCCCACCACTGATTGGCAACAGGCGGAGTAATCCAGATAGCGGTAGCGCCAAGCTCTTTTATATAGTCGAGCCGGTTGATCAATCCCTGCAAATCTCCTCCATTGTACTTTGAGTTTACATTTCCTGATTCTATACCTGTTTCGGTCTGTCTGTCGTTGGAAGGATCGCCGTTTGAAAAACGGTCGATCATAACCAAGTATATGATCTGATCCTGCCATCTGAAAGTTGATAGAGAGAATCCTTCAAAAACAAGCAATAAAAAAAATGAAACGATGAGAAAAGTTTTCTTCATTTATACTCCTCCCCTGAAAAAGATTTAAAGTAATATTATTATATAATAATTTTTTATAAAAAAATAATCTACTCGTAATAGGTTATTACTCCTATCGAATCAGGTCCGAGATGAAGTCCAAGAACGACATCGATATAGCCTGTACGTATTTTTGAAATATCAATATTTTTTTCTTTTGCTCTTTCAGTTGCATAGGAGGCTATTGAAGTGTTTCCTGTCGAAACGATAGCGATTCCCTTTGGCTGCTTCCCTTCATCTATTGCCAGATTAACCAGTTCTTTAAGAACACCGTTCATTCCACGGATGTTTTTATAAGGATGTATCTCTCCGTCTTTAAGCTGAAGAATAGGTTTGAGCTGAAGGATAGAGCCCAAAAGAGCTTTTCCCTTTCCTATTCTTCCACCCTTGTGCAGATATTCAAGATTTCCAACGGAAAAAAACACTCGTGTCTTTTTATGAAACTCTCCGGCTAAACGTGCAAGTTGTGATATATCCTGTGCTCCCTCATTTATTCTGTCTTTTAAATGAAGTATCAGAAAACCCAGGGCCCAGCTGGTGAGCAGACTATCTACGACGGTTATTCGTCCGGGCTCAAATTCTTTTGCTGCAAGATTCGCAGAGTTTACTGTTCCGCTGAGTTTTGAAGAAAGATGAACAGAGATAATCTTATCGTATTGTGCAAGTGCTTTTCTGTAAGTTTTTATGAAATCGTCAACCGATGGTTGAGATGTCTTTGGAATGTACTGTGCTTTTTGAATTTCATCATAAAATACATTTTTTGGTATCTGGTCGGCACTTGTGTATTTTTCGCCATTCATTATATAAAGGCTTGCATACTCTATTCCGTTTTTTTCAAGTTCTGCAGCCGGTATGTTGCATGTGTTGTCAGTTACTATTCCTATTTTCATTTTCCGCCTCCTGTTATGGAATACATATTGATGACTTATGGTCATAACATATTATATATTTATTAAGGTTAAAAACAAAAATATAATATGAAAACTTTTTTGCACAGAAGACTTTCCTGAACAGGAAGAAATTATTAGAATTAAAATAAAAAAATTTATTTAAAACACAAAAAAAATTATTTCATAAAAATTTTTAATAAAAAACTTGACTTTTTTAATTATTGATGATAAAATTTTTATCAAAGTTCAAAATTATATTTTTAGGAGGATTTATGAGCAGCTTGGAAAAGAGAAATCTTGTTCTTTATGTATGGGGAAGATTTGTTTCAATATTAGGAAGCGGTATACAAGCTATAGCAATACCCTTGTTTATTCTTGATCTTACAGGATCGGCTAAAATAATGAGTACAGTAACTATGTTTTCGCTTGTCCCTATGCTTATAATGCTTCCGATTGCAGGTGTTTTGGGAGATCGGCTGAACAGAAAACATATCATGGTTAATATGGACTTTGCACGAGGCATACTTATATTTATTATGTCGGTAGTAAGTATCTACGGCGGTCTTAATATAACGGTTCTTATAATCGGGCAGATAATACTTGCTGTTTTGGATGCTATATTCAATTATTCAACAGGTTCTGTAATGCTTCCCGATCTGGTGCGTTCCGATGATCTTAGAAAGGCTAACTCTTTGGTAAGCTCCTTTGACTGGACGGCGAGAATTCTCGGTCCTGCGGTCGGAGGTCTTATATATTCAGCAGTTGGGATAAGTGGAGTTTTTCTTATAAACGCAGTTTCTTTCGTACTTTCTGCCATAAGTGAAATATTCATAGTTTACAAAAGACCGGTTATCAGAGATAAAAAACTTAGTGTAAAGATATTTTTTGAAGATATAAAGGAAGGACTGGGTTATATAAAGAAGTCTCAAAATCTTATGATACTTTTTTTGTTTGCCATGTTTATAAACTTTATGAGTACCCCGATGTTTTCAGTGGTAGTACCTTTTGTAATGCGAAGTACAATTAAGTTTGATGCAGTTCAGTATGGTGCAGTTGAAATGTTTTTTTCTGTAGGTATCCTTTTAGGAAACTTTGCGCTGGCAACTATACTTTCAAAAAGGGAAAGCAAAAAAATTATAAAGTCAGGACTGCTTTTTCAGACCAGTTATTTTCTAGCAACTTCCGTTATTATGTTCCCGGCGGTCATTATGTTTTTAAACGGTCCTTCAGTTGCAATGTTTGGCTTGTTTTCACTTTCAATGGCAATAATGGGCTTTTTCAATGCTCTTATAAATACACCGCTTATGACTATTATGCAAAAGCTTATTCCTGCGGATATGCGTTCCAGAGTTTTTTCTGTTCTTGATTTTATGGGGCAGATAGCCGTACCGTGGGGTATATTTATAGTAGGAATGCTTTCTGATAAAATTGGAGTTCATTATATTTATCTAGTAGACAATATCATTGTGTTTTTTGTAGTTATGCTTTTCATATTTTCTGGGAAAGAAGAAATTCTTTCTGATGAGCCTTCCCCGGTTCAAGCAAGTAAATAGACTTTCCCAATAAACCCCTGCTTTTGCAGGGGTTGACTTTTTTAAATAAATAAGGTATACTTAATTATACCATAAAAAACAAGGATAAAAAGCATGGATAAGATGGATATCGTTGAAAAGCTAAAAATTTTATCACAGTCTGCAAAGTATGATGCATCATGTGCTTCATCCGGAAGTGAACGTGAAAATTCCGGAGGAATGGGGAATGCAAGCTGTGCCGGTATATGCCATAGCTGGGCAGACGACGGCAGATGCATTTCGCTTTTGAAAGTACTTTTTTCCAACCAGTGTATGTACGACTGCGCTTACTGTGTAAACCGAAAGAGCAATGATGTCAGAAGGGCATCCTTTACCCAACAGGAGCTTGTACAGCTTACAATGAATTTTTATAAGCGAAACTACATAGAAGGGCTTTTCCTTAGCTCTGCCGTATTTGTCAGTCCTGATGTTACCATGGAGCATATGCTGGGTGTAGTCAAAAGGCTGCGTGAGGTTGAAAAGTTCTATGGGTATATTCATCTTAAAGCTATTCCCGGTGCAGATCTTTCTATTATAAGACAGGCGGGCATGTATGCCGACAGAATGAGTGTTAATATCGAACTTCCTTCTGAAAGCAGTTTGAAAATGCTTGCTCCAGATAAAAAAAAGGATGATATTCTTAAGCCAATGGCTTTTATGGGTAAAAACTGGCTCGAAAGTACACAGGAACGTCAAAGATATAGAAAGGCTCCGCTTTTCATACCCGGAGGACAGAGTACACAGCTTATTGTAGGAGCAACGCCCGACAATGATCTTCAGATAATAAAACTGGCCGAAGGTCTTTATAAAAAGTTCAGTATGAAGCGGGTGTACTACTCAGCTTATGTTCATACCAACATCAGCGATGATAGGCTTCCTGTTCTTGCATATCCGCCGCTTAGGAGAGAAAATAGGCTTTATCAGGCCGATTGGCTCTTGAGATTTTACAAGTTCAGTGCCAATGAAATACTTGACAGTTCATTTCCGTATCTTGATGAAGAAATTGATCCCAAAAGCTCTTGGGCATTAAGGCATATGGAGTTCTTTCCGTTGGAGGTAAACAGAGCTGGATATGACGAACTGTTGAGAGTCCCGGGAATGGGCGTTAAAAGTATATTAAAAATACTCAATGCAAGAAGATACGGTAAGATAATGCCTGATGACCTTAAGAAATTTGGTGTAGTTGTGAAACGGGCAAGATTTTTTATTACATGCAATGGCAGAAAAATTTCTGATCCTTGCACAGATCCCTTTATTATCAGAGCTTTTCTTATGCCTAAAGCCGAAAGCAAGTCCAAAAAGCTTAAACTTCCTTTTTTATACGAGGTGGGTACATGAAAGTTTTTCTATATGATGGTTCGTTTGAAGGTATGCTAAGTACATTTTTTCATATACTCAAAAGCAGGGAAAGTTTTTGTTCAATTGAAAAATCAGGATTGGAAAGACCTGTACTTTTTTCAGAATCAGAGTTTATTCCAACTGATAACTTAAATGCCCAGTACATCGCAAAAGTCATCTGTTCAAAAATCTCTGTCTTTTCATTTCAGAACATTATATACTCTTTTCTTTCGGAAAAGAATAAAATAGAGGATCTTTTATTCAGATACATTATCTGCGGGTTCAGAATAGGTGCAGATACTGACAGGCATCTTTCTAACAAAACAGTTTACAGCGTTAATGAGATAAGCAGGAAGGTAAGTTTTGAATGTCATAAGCTTAAGGGCTTGCTAAGATTTTCGGAGCTTAGAGATGGCAGTCTTTATGCACCGGTGGAGCCTGACTATAATATTGTTTCTATTTTATCAAAACATTTTGAAAGAAGGCTTTGCAATGAGGTCTGGATGATAAATGATGTAAAAAGGGGACATGCCGTTTTTTACAGAAACCATAATCTTGAATATTTGGAAGTAAAGGACATTGAGATAACTAAAAATACTTACTCCGAGCAGGAGAGTACTTATCGGCAGTTATGGAAGGCGTACTTTGAAAGCATAGCCATAAGAGAGAGAACCAATCCAAAACTTCAAAGGGCTTTTATGCCTCAAAGATACTGGAAGTATCTTACGGAGAAGAACTAAAGAATGGTTTTGTAGGTGAATTTATCTTTATACATCTCTTTGTCCGCTTCTGAGATGAGATTTTCAGGAGATATGTGTTTTTGAGGGTCGTATTCTATAAAGCCCATGCTGAAGCTGATTTTGTAATTTTTCTGGCTTATGAAGTTATACTTCTGGAGGTTTACATGTATTCTTTTTCTTATTTCATATGCTGTAACAAGATCTGTTTTTGGGAAAATTACTATAAATTCATCTCCACCCAACCGTGAAATTATATCGCTGCTGCGGATGCTTGATCTGAGTATATTTATAATATTTATAATTAATTCGTCCCCTTCTCCATGACCATAGGTATCATTTATTTTTTTGAGATCATTCACGTCTATATAGCATATGGTGAGCTTTTCCCCGTTATTTATAGACATTTGCATCTGCCGTGCCAGAAAGTTAAGACCGTATAATCTGTTATATGCATTGGTAAGAGAGTCTGTTGTGGCGCATTTCCTTAACTCTTCCTCACGTATCTTCCAATCGGAGATATCAGTATGGCTTCCTAAAATTCTTATCGGAGTGCCTTTTTCATCGAAAAAGGCTTTTCCTCTGTCTAAAACCCATACATATGTTCCATCTTTACTTTTAACACGGTGTTCCGATATATAGCATGTTGTCTTTCCTGTATAATGATCGTTGAGTGCCTGCAGGACATCCGGCAGATCCAAAGGATGAATGCGTTCTTTCCAATCAAGTTCATTTGGTATAGTTTCGTTATCTTCGTAGCCCAGCATCTGTTTGTAAGTTTTTGAAAAAAAAGCTCTGTTGTTTTTAAGATCCAGATCCCAAATACCATCATTAGCAGCGTTAAAAATCAGCTCAAATCTCTCCTCGCTTTCACGCAGCTGAGTAAGTGCTTTTATATGTGTAGATATCATGCTGTTGACATTTTCGGCTATTTCACGATGATCTTTGAAGCAAAGATCTTTTACACTCATCTGTGACATAGAGTAATAGCTTTGTTCAATTTTGGTTTTCAAAAGTATCGATTCGTTGCGGATTTTTTTTGAGAAGCTGCGAAACAGAAGAACGGCTGTAATAAAAAGTCCGGCCATAAAACACGACCATACAATCAACGCTTTTATAAACTTCATATCAGCCGTTTGCTTTCTTTCATGAAGAAAAGAAAGAGTGTCCCGGAGAACAGATTCGTTTACGGAGCTTTTTTCAATATAGAGTTCAATGACTTTATAGGTACTGTCAATGAGACGCAGCTCGTTGTTGTAAAACGTACACTCGATAACGACAACGCTTACTATCGTTATTAACATGATCAGTAGTATCAAAAATGAAAAGTACTTGAAAAAATCGTATGAGAAAGTATTTCCTTTACGCATATGCACCTCTTGATAATCTGTAACAAAGCCATTATATCATAAAAACTCCGGGAAATTAAATTTCCCGGAGTTTTTATGATAGATTGTTTAATGAGTAATGAAATTTAAACATCGACGCAATATGGGAGTTTCTTTCCGCATATTCCTGCAATAATGTTTTCGGCTGCCATAACAGACATTCGGGTTCTTGTGCTGTAACTTGCGGAGGCAATATGAGGCAATACTATACAGTTTTCCATACGGAGAAGCTCTGAGTCCATGTTTATAGGTTCGGGATCGGTTACATCCAGTCCAGCACCGGCAATTTTTTTGGTTTTAAGAGCGTCAATAAGATCGGCAGTGTTTACCACCTGCCCTCTGGCTGTATTTATCAGTATACAGTTTGGTTTCATGATTTGAAATGCTTCTTTTCCTATCAAACCTTTAGTTGATGGGTTAAGATCAGTATGCAGCGATATAAAATCACTTTGTTGATAAATCTGTTCTAGAGTGCAGTAAGTAACATTCATCTCTTTCTCTGCTTGCTGTTTTCTGGTTCTGCTGTAGTACAGAACTTTCATTCCAAAACCTAGAGCTCTTCTGGCCATTGCCTGTCCGATTCTTCCGAATCCTATTATACCGATTGTGCTTCCCCATATATCGTATCCAAGCATCAGTTGAGGTCCCCATGTTTTCCACTTTCCTTGCTTTACATACTCCGCTGCCTCTGTTATCCTGCGGGATACAGCCATCAGCAACGAAAAAGCAAGATCGGCTGTAGTTTCAGTCAGAACTCCAGGTGTGTTACCAATTTTAATGCCCTTAGATGCGGCGTACTTTATGTCTATGTTATCGTATCCGACAGCATAGTTGCTTATAACCTTAAGGTTTGGAGCGCTATCGATTACTTGGCTGTCTATCTTGTCAGATAGCATTGTTATAACGCCTTGACAGTCACGCAGCTCCTCTTTGAGAATATCCTTGGCAATTGCAAGCTCGTCCGGCCAGACTTTCACATCGTAAAGGTTTTTTAAGATTTCAATCCCTTTTTCTGGAATATTTCTGGTGATATATACTTTGGGTTTCAATGATTTTCACTTCCTTTATAATTCAATAAGATTTTTATCGTACTTATTAAGTACTTCAGCGCCATTTTCTGTTACAAGAACAAGATCCTCTATCCTTACGCCCAGATTGTCCGGAAGATATATGCCCGGTTCTATAGAAAATATCATTCCGGGCTGTACCGTAAGCTCGTTTGAAGGGCCGACATCTGCATACTCATGTACATCCAGACCAATATTATGTCCTGTTCTGTGTGTAAAATACTGTCCGAATCCTTTTTCGGTTATATAGTTTCTTGCCTGAAAGTCAATTTCACAGAACTTTACACCTGGTCTTATGAAATTAATAGCCTTTAAGTGGGCATTTAAAACTACGTCGTATACTTTCCTGAACTCAGCCGGCGCTTTGCCGTAGAAAACAGTTCTGGTCATATCGGAACAGTATCTTTGATACATTCCTCCAATGTCAAGGATTACCCCCTCGTTTATTTTCAGAATGCTGTTATCCGGTTCGTGATGAGGAGATGCGGCGTTCTTTCCGTATGCCACTATAGGTTCGAAGGAAAATCTGGAGTTTTGAGTTTCAAAAAGGTTTTTGACCGCTTTGGCAAGATGGTGCTCGCTAAGCAGTTCCGGTACAAGCTCAACAGCTTTTTCCATTACGGAATCATTGATCATGCTGGCTGTTTTCATCAGCTCTATCTCTTGTTTGTCTTTTACTATCCGAAGGCTGTCAAGCATGAACGTAGAGTTGAAAAAGGTCATTCCCGGTTTTTTGTCCATAAGTTCGATAAGAAACCTTGAAGGCCAGTTTTTGTCTATACCTGTTCTTGAGTTATCAAGGTTATTACACAGAACTTCAACTGCAGGTTCAGAATCATCGAAGTAAACCAGTTGGACTCCTTCTATAGGTTCAATCGGAAATAATCTGTTGATAATAAGTTTTACACTGCGGTTCAGACTTATGCTCAGAACTACCATTCTTTCGCCGCACTCCGGCCATACTCCTGTAAGATAGTAAATATAAGAAGGAGAAGAAACTAAAATTTGACCTGCGGAATTTTTTTCCATAAGATCAAAAAGTTTTTCAAAACGTGTTTTGTTCATAATAAACCTCCCCTGTATAAATGCTTTCAGTAGTATTATACCCTTAAAAAGACAGAAAAAAACAGCGGAAAAGTCCGCTGCTTCATAAATCTTTTTCAAAAAGCTTTTTGGCCTGTGTAAGCAAAGTTTTCCAGGTAATTAGGCTTCCAGCTATTCCTATAAGCATAAGAACCGGATTCATCAGCTGATTTGGGATATACTCTCTTGTAATGTATCCAAGGTAGCCTAGTCCAAAGACAAATCCAAAAACAATTGCAATTGCAAGTAATCCATTTATATTCTGTTTCATGGCCTTTATAGGATTGTCCCACTCCAGCATGGGCTTTGCCGTATCGACAATCATCTGTAGGTTATTCAGGAATATGGTTAGGAGATATCCCGTTACTATAATCCAAAGAACCTCAAGCCATCCTATTTTTGTGATAAATCCTACTGCAATGGCTGAGCAGAAAACACCTACACCGCTTATCAAGTTAGAATGTACGAACTTTACTTTTATTACAGCTGCTGGATTCACAGGCAGCGTTTTCAGTTCTATTAGGAGCCTTCCCTCACGGCTGAAGGCTGATGCGGGAAGAAGGCTCATTGATCCTGCAAGAGCAGCCAGAAGCGATCCCACCGGTACTACAAGCTCTTTGTACTGATCTATAAATGTCATAAGTGCCTGAAATTCAGGTATGTTATAAGCACCTGCTGTAAAAACTATAAGCAAAATAGGAAAAATTACCACATTAGCGAGTCCGTTAAAACTGAAAGCCGGTACTCTGAGAAAGTATCTCCATTCACGTTTCATAAGGGCACGGTACATAGTACTTTTGACAGAAAAAACTTTTTCAAACTCATTATCAGAAAGTTTTTTCTTTCCGGCAGCATTCTCCTGAAGTTCTGAGTAGGTTGAAAAGTAGAATTTTTCAGCAAGCCATAAAACCAGTAAAAAGGCTGCAAGATGAACTCCTATATAACTCAGGAGCCACAAAATGCTTGATGCGCCGCTCTGAGTAAGCGCATTAAGGGCGAGAAAAGCCGGAGGATATGCCATAGAAATTTTATTTATGAACATATCAGGGTTTGCAAGCAATTTAGCCATATCCTGTGAAGAAAGGCCCGCAGTGCTTTGATTCATGGCAAACTGATTCAGATAGTACTGGCCAAAGATAACTCCCACAAGAACTACTGTGCTTATGAAAAATATCATAAAATCCTTATTTTTATTGAACTTAACTACAGAAGAGAGTGGAAAAATAATTATACTTACCAGCAGCATGGGGAAAAGCTGCGAAAAAAGGAATACTATAAGTCCTGTTATATAATAGCCTATCTGCATATTTGAGTTGATCCCGTACAGAACAATAACAGGAACAAGTATAAACAAAGAGACTAAGAGTTGATCTATCGTTACTGTGAAAAGTTTTGCGCTTAGAACCTCAGCCGGTTTTAAAGGTAGAGGAATCAACGCTGCCGTTTCTTTTGAGAAAAAGAAGGAGCTTATTAATGTAAACATTCCAAGAAAAAGTCCGAAGATCGATGAGTAAAGAAAAGCGTTTGAAAGCATAAGTTTCCCCATACCCATTTTAATGCTTTCAACCATCAATGGGTTAAGAAGCTCACTGTAAAGTGGTATTAAACTTGCTATAAGAGCAATGACCGCTCCGCCTATAAGAGCTGCTTCCCATAAACGTTGTTTTTTAACCGCATAGGTGTACCATTTTTTTGATATTCCGTAATGTTCATTGATTAGTGTCAAGGTAAGAGAAGTCAATTTTCTCGCTCTCACTGTCCGTCACCTCCAGGAATATCTTTTCAAGACTCTGTTCTCCTTTGGCCTTTCTTATCTCTTGGACTGTTCCGATGAAAAGAATTTTTCCTTTGCTTATAATGGCTATCCTGTCACATATTTTTTCGGCAACTTCCATAATGTGAGTTGAAAAAAATACAGTATTGCCTGATTTGGCATGGCTTACCATCATTTTTTTAAGAATAAATGCTGATTCCGGGTCAAGACCAACGATAGGTTCATCAAGAACCCATACAGGCGGATTGTGTATCAATGCGCAGACAAGCGAAAGCTTCTGGCGCATTCCGTGGGAATAGGTTGATATAGGGTCTTTCACGGCATTGATAAGTTTAAAGTATTCCAGGAGCTTCTGTGCTCTTTCAGTTCTTATTTTTGGCGGTACATCAAAGACATCGGCTATAAAGTTTATATACTCTGCTCCGGTGATTTTTTCCATAAGCAAAGGTTCGTCAGGAACATAACCTATATTCATTTTAGCCTTTATGGGATCTTTCATTCTGTCGATTCCACATATTTTTATACTGCCCGAAGTCGGTTTGAGAATTCCGGCAAGCATTTTTATGCTTGTGGATTTTCCGGCTCCGTTTGGTCCGAGAAAACCGAAAATTTCACCGGGTTTTACTGTCAAAGATATGTCATCAACAGCTTTCACAGTTCCGTTATATACTTTAGTCAGTCCGGATAATTCTATCATGTGCTGCCTCCTCAATAGTCTTTTTTCTTGAATATATAGTTTCCGCCTAGACATAGTATGGCTGATACGGTTAAAAGAACCAATCCGTAAAGTCTTGTATGCTGTAGAGGATTAAGAATATAAGAGTAGATGTTCAAAAATCTTAGTACTTCAAGCAACGGTAAAACCGAAACGGCTATAAAAACTCCGAAAGAGGCCAGGGCAGTTTTTATCTGATCATTAAAGAGTACTGAAAATAAGATTGTTATACTGTACCAGAAAGATCCGCCGGATACCTGTGCCAGAAGATAATTCAGAAATATATCGGTTCTCATGGGGTAATCTGTAAAAAGTGACATAAGATAAGGGACAGTTACCATGAGAAAGATGATTAATGCATTGAAAAAAGCTCCGCAAAAAAATTTTATAAAAAAAATGCTGCTTCGTTTTTTTCTTGTTATAAGAAAGTATATGGTTTTTTTCTCCACTTCTCTTGAAAAAACAGGAAATGCAAGAATAATAGCAATAAAAGGTATAAACTGACCGAAATTCTTGCCGTACCATTGACTTGCGGTATAAAAATCGAATCTGTGTATATTGGTCATAAAAAGTCTGGACTGTTCTTCTGACATGAGGGGAAAAGTTCCCTGGTCAAGCGATACATTTAATATGGTTTGAGTAATGTAATTCTTCATGCCAAAAAAAAGTATAAGTGCTGCAGAGAAGATGAAAAGTATAACGAAAAACCTTATTCGCATATCAGCAAACTCTTTAATCCACATCAGAATCCCTCCGTACCAGCGCTTCAAAGATATCTTCAAAGCTTATCTCTTCCTGTCTTGCCGAAGGATACGAGTTTTTAAGCATAGTAAGCTCACTGCTGCGCACGATATATAAAAAATCACTCTCTGAAACCCTCTTCTTGGAAATATAACTGGGAAGATCCTGTGAAGATGAAAGTGCCGCATACTTAAGCTTTATCTCATCCATGCTGTCAAACTCTCTTATTTTGCCTTTGTTCAGTATTACAATTCTGTCAGCGGTTTTTTCCACTTCCGAAAGAATATGGCTTGTATATATCACACTTTTACCGTTGAAGGTAAGATTCCGTATTTCACGCAGTACTGTATTGCGCATTAACGGATCAAGCCCCCATGTCGGTTCGTCCAGAATATAGATCAGCGAATCGGTGGAAAATGCCAAAGATAGATAAACCAAGGTTTTCATACCATTTGAAAGATGAGAGAACTTCTGGTTCTTATTAAGTTCAAATACTTCCATATAGCTATCAAATTTTGATGAGTCAAACTTAGGAGTAAGCTGTTTAGCTATTTTTGATAGCTGTTTTGCAGAGAAGTGATCATAAAGATTTTTTTCCTCCGGCACGAAAACAATGTTCTGTAAAGCATCTTCCCTGGTCAGAGGACGTGACTTGAAAAGAATTTCCCCGCCACTTTTGATTATACCCATGATTGACTTGAGAGCAGTTGTTTTTCCGGCACCGTTTGGGCCCAGCAGTGCAAGAACCTCGTTATCCTGCAGGTCGAACGATATTTTTTTTAGTGCCCTGACCCCTGACCTGTATGATTTTTTAAGACTGTTTATCTGGACAAGTGCCACTTTCCTCACCACCGTTTCCGTATATGTTTTTAATTGTTTCAATTGCTTTGTTTTGAGGTATCCCGCTTCTTTTAAGTTTTTTTACATACTTTGCGAACTCATCCATTATTTCTGTTTCTATCTTATCGTCTTGAACAGTTTTTACAGTGTATCCCAGACCTTTTTCTGAAAGTACAAAACCTTCTGCTTCCAGCTCTCTGTAGGATCTGGACACAGTGTTAAGATTAACCCCTATATCCTGTGCCAGAGTCCGTATTGAGGGAAGGTACTCCCCGGGATTTAATTTTTTTGTAAGGATCTGTTCCTTTATTCTTTCCTTTATCTGTTCATAGACAGGCTTGGAAGATCTGTAATCCACTTTGAACCACACTATTAACCCACCATGTCGCTTTCAGTGCTAAAGAATCCACTGTATTATTTTTTCCGTTACCTTATATTCGAAGTTTAACTGTTGATCTGTAAGCTCATGGATCATATTGTCTATAATATATACTTCCAGATCTTTATTCTTTTTCAGAATGCTTTCATAGTTTTTAAGATCCTGAACAGGGCATTTCATGTCTGCTGTTCCGTTTATTATAAGGACAGGAATCGTCATTGCGGCTATATCCTGCGGAGTGTTTTCCGTGAGCTTTTTCCATCTTCTGAAGTATTCAGGGGTTGCTCCCATTATATAATTGTCCTCTGAAATGGAGCCGCTCTGAAGAAGGTCAAACTGTGATTTCAATGCATCTCTCATCAGAGTATACTGATCTATGTAGGACTGGTACTGATTGCTTACGTTATTCTGTGTATATATGGAAATCAGCAGTTCAAGCTGCTTTATAACCATTATATCGATTCTTTCCAGTCCCGGAGCCAAAAGTACAGCCCCTGCAAACTGCTTATCCTTGCAGATAAATGGGGCATAACTCGCTCCTTCGCTGTGACCTATAAAAAAGATCCTGTTTTTGTCTATATGTTCAGTGCTGCAAAGAAAATCAAAAGCCGCTCTTGCATCGTCTATAAAATCCTGTGGATATACATTTACCATACCGTTTTCCAAAAGATTTTCCTTGATTATCGTAAAATTTCTTTTGTCATATCTCAGAGAGGCTATTCCGGCTTTAGCCAGTTCATGTGCGATGTTCATAAATGGTTTTATCACAACGTTTTGTGAAACAGGAAGGCTTTCATCTCTGTCGTTTGCACCCGAGCCGTGAACCATTACAACGGCAGGAAAAAAATCTTTCCCACTGTTCAAGGGAAGTGTAAGAGTTGCATATAATTTGAAACCTTTGCTTTCAAAGGAAACTTCAACTTCATTGTATAAAACTTCCTGAGAGAAGATCAAGACTGCTGAGAAAAGTATCAGAGCAAAAGATAAGTATAACTTCTTCATAGAACACCTCCATTGATAGTGTCATAATATACTACTGTCATAGTATAACATGACAGTATACAGTCTGTCAAGAGGTATTCTATGAAGAATCAGTTATATGTTGATTATGAATCCAAGCGTCAGAAGAAAGAAAGATAAAACGTTATCGGTATAGCCGTCACTTAAAGGATTCGAAGGAGTTTTTTCTGTTCCTTTAGCACTTCCGGCAAGCCATCTTATATTCAGAAAAGAAGAAAGAGAGCTGCTGAAGGGTGCACCTGCTTTTATATTTAAATCTAAAATGGAGCCTTCAAAATCAAATGAACTTCCGTTTATGAATGCTGATGAAGCATAAAACCCATCCACCTCTGTTCCAAAAAAGATGCCGTTTTCAAAGCGGTAGTTTGCGGCGAACTTAAGAATAGGAACAGGTCCGAGATTCTGGTTTATAATAAATTTTTTTCCGTCCAGACTTTCAAAGGATATGCTGGCATTTCTTAGCTGTAAAGAGAGACCTGCTCCGATCTCAAAACTCTTTTCATTTATAAACTTATACATATAACTGACTCTGTAAAAAGGAAAAGAGTATTTTAAAGACAGACCGGAGTTTTTTTCAAACTTTACAGTGTTAATCGTGGCATCTGATGTAAGATAGGCTTTAGTCTGCAGCTCCAGAGGCTGATATACAAAGGTGATAAGATGGTTATGAGCCGGTTCAAAGCGCAGTGTGAACTTCTCTGCAGGAAAAAGTATATCCTGACCGCCGTCTTTAACATAATCAAACTTGGTGTTCCCGTTTTCTGTTTTACCGAACTGAATCTGATGAAATACAGGTCCTACAAAGCCTTTTTCATACTCCAGCTGAAGCTTAAAAGGATTTGCCGTCAGCATTCCCATAAAGCATGCAAGTAAAGCGCAGGTCAGGAAAACTCTTTTCTTCATGTGAACCACTCCTTTGTCTTTAGATTATTGTTGAGTTACATATATTAATATTATACATTAATAAGTTTAAAAAATAAAATATCCGTCCTTCATCTGTATCAGGACGGATATTTTTATCAAAGATTATCTGCTGCCGGTTTCACGTGTTGGAATATATCCTTTTATCCAGTCTATGAATGCGGGAACGTTTCTGGTCTGAATATAAACGTTTCCCGGTCCGGTAAATCTGCATACAAGACCTTCACCGCCAAGTATAGTTGAAGACCAGCTTCCGAACTTATCTATCGAGTAGCTTACAGAGCCGTCAAATGCAACTATATGGCCGGTATCTACGGTTAGTACTTCACCCGGAGCGATATATTTTTTAAATATGGCGCCAAAAGAAGATATAGCAACTCTGCCGCTGCCTCGCAGATGAAGCATAAACAACCCTTCACCAGAAAAAAAGGATTTCATGCCGCCGAAACGGGTATCCATGTCTATGCCGGTATCGCAGGCGAGAAATGAAGTTGACTGTACAAAAAGCTCACTGTTGATATCGACAACTTCAATATCTCCCGGAAGCTCAGGAGCAAGGCATACTTCTGCCTCAGATAAAGCATAAAATGTATTCATGAAAAAACTTTCACCGCCAAGAAAGCTTCTTTTGACAGCTTTTAGAAATCCTCCTCCCGTATCGGTCTGAATCTCTATATTTCCTGACATGCTGAGCATCGACCCGGGTTCGCTTTTTATAGATTCACCACAGTTCAATAGTACTCTAAGCATACTGTAAGAACCTTTGAAATCTACCTTATAGTCCATCTTTTCCTCCTTTTATTTCATGCTTGCGCAGAAAAAATCAACTGTCTGGTTGAAAAGCTCATTCATGTAGCCAACGGTTAGATATTTGTGATCAGCATTTTCAATCGGGTGAAAACTGATACTGTTTTGGATGCAGAAACTCTTTACTTTTATAAAATCCACGCTTTCATCTTTGGAACCGTGTATTATTCTGAGATTTTTCTTATAGTTTAGAAGCTCTTCATAGGCGTTAACTTTTTCACAGTCCTGTGCGAACACTGTTGATATTTTCAATCCTCCTACATCTATAAAAGGCTGTTCTGAGAGTTTTTTTATCATGGGACCGGATTGGAAAACTTCTTTGTTGAATATGGCGGGAGACCATAAGCACACTGCACTTGTATCTTTAACCTTTGGAGCGAGAAGAGATGCGACCGCTCCACCCATACTGTATCCGATTATTCCAAGCTTATGGTTATAAAACTCTTTTTTCTTGACATATCCAAATACCTCCATAGCATCAGAAAGCTCCGTAAGTATGCTCATATCCTCAAAACTTCCTTCGCTGTCGCCAGAGCCCCTAAAATCAAATCTTACGGTAGCAAACCCCCTTTCAACTAAAAGTCTTGATACTCTGGGGAATTTGAAACCTGACACGATATGGTCACCGGAAAAACCGTGGAGCATTAAAATTACCGGATACTTACCTGGACTGTCAGGACGTTCTGTTATTCCAACGATTCTTTTTCCGCTTTTCCCAATTATGAAGCTTCTTAATATTGACATTCCACCGCCTCACCCTACTGTGTTCATAATTTTTTCAGAGTTGAACAGCTTAGCCGTTACGTATGCAAAAAGGAAAGATACAGCAAAGTTGCTGAATATAGACAAAAGCACCTGCAAAAGCGATATCTGGTTTGACAGCAGTCCCTTGAGAGAAAAAACCGATCCTATGAGAGGAATAAAAGAGATTCCTATCGAACTTGTAAAATCCATGTTCATGGTAGCAACTCCAACAACGATAGCGATAATATATACAGGCATTATATATCCCGAGGCTTCTTTAACGTTTCTTGCAAAGCTCCCCATAAGAATTATCATAGAAGCCGCTACCGCACTCATTGAAAGTATGGTGAACAAGAGTCCTAGTATTGAAAATGCTGAGAATGCAGGTATGTAAAGCTCGCTGCTTCCTGCGGAAAAATTTCCTATAAGAGCTATTCCCA